>NZ_BAAAVI010000057.1:0-54586 GCF_039534445.1 Streptosporangium fragile
GGTGCGGCCCGGGCCGTAGCCGTACCACGCGACCGCCGTACCCGACGAACGCGCCGACCGCCGGCCCGCCGCCGCCGTACCAGCGCGAGCCGTGCCATCCTGTGCGCCATGGACGACCTCGAATTACTCCGACGGGAGTTCGACGCCGAAGACGGATCGTTCCTCGTCCAGCTCCGATGCGATCTCCAATGGGACCGGCAAGCGTTCAGCCGCCTGGAGCAAGCCATGCGCCGTGTCTGCGCCGAATGATTACCGCCAGAGCAGGAGTGACAGCGCAGTGGGCGCGGTCTTGTTGTAGCGAGTGGCCAGCCTGGGGACTGCTTGAGCTGGTTGAAGAAGCTCGGCCATGCTGGGTCGTTCGCAGAGGTCAGGGTCGAAGCGGGAATGGGATGCGTCGGAGCCGGCGAGGGCCGTCCCGAGGCTTCCTCGTATCGGGCGATTCATTTTCCGCGGCCTGAAGCGTTCACGATCAAGGTGTGTGCGGTGCGGCTCGGATTGTCAGTGTGGTGGGCCATACTCCGCCAAACCGGGATGATCACCAGCAAGGCGAAGGCGTTGACATGGCACAGTTGCTGCGGAGGCTCGACGACGAGGTCTACGTCGAGTACAACACGTTCGGGCTGGACGGCACCGACCTGCCGGCGTGGAGTTCCCCCACCGACGAGATCTACCACTTCGTCGCGGCCGTGCGGCTGGAGTCCTGGGACGCCGAGCCTGGACCCGCGGATGCCTCGTGGACGCCGGTCAGTTCGACGACGTTCGTCGCGGAGAGCGGCGTGGTCGCGATCGTCTCGATGATGGACGGCAGGGGGCATGACTTCTTGATCGGGCCGCCGCGTTTCGAGTACGGCGTGGACATGTATCTGCGTGAGCCCGAGCCGGGCGACGGGCATGCCACGGGTGAGTGCGAGGAGGCATGGCTGCTGAGGTTCTGGCCGATCCGGGATGTCTTCGACCCGATCACGCACGCGGCGCCGTTCTCCTATATCGCGCGCGGGGTTCTGTACTACTCGATCGACCTCGAGCCCGAGCAACTCGTGCAACCGCCGGCGCGGCGGGAGGTGCCGGTGCCGGTCTCGGCGGTGGCGGACTGGGCGTCGCTGCGCCCGGACCCGGACCTGGACACCTTCGACGGCTGGCTGCGTAGGTTGCGCCGCAAGGCCGAGGGCAGGGGCGTCACCGTTCACGAGTTGCTGCGCGCGGCCGGGGTCGACATCGAGGACGGCGTGGACCTCACCCCGGCCTCCTGCACCCCGCCGCGGGCGCGTGCGGGGCGGTTCAAGGATCCGCTGATCGACCGCTACTACGCCGAGCAGGCGCGGCGGGGCTCGTTGTCCGGGCAAGACCTGGGCGAGGATCGGCTGCGCGAGTACGCCGACGGCGAGCGCATCGCCAAGGAGTTGTGCCGCGGCGGCACCCGGACGTTCTCTGTGCCCGTCGAAGGCCGTGGCGCCCTGTATGTACCACCGGGTGTCAGCCGCCGCGTGTGGCGGTGGGAGGACGACATGCTCGGCGGCGAGCTCATGGACGACGGGCTGACAGTGGACCGGCAGGTTCTGGCCAGGAACCCGTGGACCAGGCAGATCCTCGTCTCCGGCATCGTAACGGTCCTGCACCGCGATCACGACAGGCGCGGCTGTGGCGACACCGTCTGGTACGTGGTGCGCGACGCCGAGCCGCACGAGGCGGCCAGGGTTTTGTGTGCGGAGGCCACCTGGGAGGAGGACCCGGATCAGCGCCGGGCCTTGGACGAGGTGGCCAGGGAGAAGCTGATCGACCTGCGGGCCACCTACAGGAGCCGGGAGAGGTGAGGGCCGGGCCTCGTCGCGCGGCGAGGGCGCGCGGCCGGGTCGGCGACTGATGGGTGACAAGAGGCCTCCGGCGGGGGCACTCCGGCTCCGGGATGATCGCTGCGCTGAGAGCAGAGCCGTAGGTGGCCGGGGCGGAAGCTGATCATCCCGCCCACCATCGACCCGGGACACCCGCTCGCGGTGGTGAAGACGAGCCCGGTCTCCTGCCATGACTCCCCCGCGGCCTCGCGGGCTTCAGCGCGTGCCCGTCGACGGGCACGGAGCGCCGCCGTCACGATCTCCGGGAACGGCAACGTGGCGTCCGAGGCATCGGTCTTGGTCTGCCGGTGCAGCGGCTTTCCGGCGACGCGCTGAAGCTGCCGGCCGATGGTCGTCTCGGCGTTGCCGAGGTCGACGTCCTCCCACCGCAGTCTCAGGGCCTCGCCCAGGCGCAGGCCGAGTACCAGGACCAGGACGTAGGCCGGGTACATCGGGTCTTCACGGAGCCGGGCGGACTCCAGGACGGATATCGAAGTCCGGCAGAGTGGATCGGGCGGCAGAAACTCCACAGCTCAGGGGTCGACGATGACCAGGGGCTTGAGGCCAGGATGATCGACACACGTGGAAGGGCTGGCTCGACATCCTGGCCACCTCGGAGATCCTGCCCGAGGCCCACACCACCCGCCTCACACTGCTGAGCGTCGTCTGCGGCACCCTGCTCATGGGGCTGGTCACCGGCATCACCGAATGATCTCCGCTACGGTGACCACTCGGTGAGCGCGTGATTCGCTCTCAGACGGAGCGGAGAAGACGGGGACGATTCCGCTCTGCGCGGATCCGGCCGAACTCGAACGTGCCATCTACCTAAGGTGAGGCATGGCCTCTTCTGTCCCGCCGCTACGTCCAGCGATCGATCGGACCAACTCCAAGCCGTCTCCGGCTCGCGAGCCGCTGTGGCGGCACGCGCTCGGTGAGTGTCTCAGAGGCCTTCGTCACGAGCGGGGCGAGAAGTTGAGCGAGACGGCACGTCGCGCCGGAGTCTCGCCGCAGTATCTCTCCGAGATGGAACGAGGCGTCAAAGAGCCGTCGAGCGAAATGATCGCTGCGGTCGCCGGCGCGCTGGATGTGACCCTGGTCGATCTGACCCTTGCCGTCGCCGAGAACTTGCGGTCTGGTCGGAGCAGCACGTCGAGAGGTGCTACCTGCTCGGTGGCGTACGCTCTGGCCGCGTAGCGTGGCTTGCCGGGACTATCCACTGGTCTATGAACGCTCCTCGATGATCTGATCGAGGAGTCCGTACTCCAAGGCCGCGGTCGCGGTGAACACGCGATCGTGATCGGTGTCGGCGCGTAGGGTCTCGATCGTCTGGCCGGTGTGCCGTGACAGTATGCGCTCGATGTCTGCTCGGACACGGACGACCTCGTCGGCCTGCAAGATGAGATCGGGGATCGTGCCGCGCCCCTGAGCAGCCGGTTGGTGCAGGATCACTCGTGCGTGCGGGAGAGCGGCACGTTTTCCTTCGGCACCCGCGGCGAGAAGGACGGCACCCACCGCGACGGCCTGTCCGACGCAGGTTGTCGAAACCCGCGGGCGGATATGGCGCATGGTGTCATATATCGCGAGCATCGCGCTCGGATCCCCGCCTTCGCAGTTGATATAGAACTGTATTTCGGCATCGGGGTTGTCCGACTCCAGAAAAATCAGCTGCGCGATGAGCGCGTTCGCGACGCCCGCGTCGATTGCGGTGCCCAGATAGATGATTCGCTCGGTGAGCAGGTGCGAGTAGACATCCATGATCCGCTCGCCACGAGAATTCTGAGTGATGACGTTCGGAATCGTATATGTGGTCACTGGCCGACTCCTTCGGTGACGCCGAATCCGAGCCGTGGGCGACTGCGCGGCGCGATTTCTTCGAAATTTTGCACGATCGCATCTATGAAGCCGTAGTCCAGTGCCTCTTGCGCTGTGTACCAACGATCGTGCAGGGAATCCTCGAATATACGCTCGACGGGCTGCCCCGTGTCCTCGGCGATAAGACCGAGCACCGTGTCGCGAGTATGCCGAAGGTCGCCGGCCTGCAGTTCGATGTCGACTGCGGTGCCGCCGATTCCCGCCGAGCCCTGGTGCATCAGGACACGTGCGTGGGGCAGGGCGCGGCGCTTCCCTCGGGCCCCCGATGACAGCAAGAACTGCCCGGCGCTGTAAGCAATGCCCAGCACGAGGGTCGATACGTCACAGGGAATGAGTCGAATGATGTCGCGGATCGCAAGCATCGAGGGAACCGACCCGCCCGGCGAGTGAATCCACAATGCGATATCCGCCGACGCGTCCTGCGTGGCGAGTGCTATCAGTTGCGTGGCCAGCAGTGTCCCGTTGTCATCATCGAGAGGGCCGTCGAGAACGAGAACACGCTGGTCGTAGAGCTCGCGCCTTACCCGCGCGTCGAACAGTGGAAGATTCGATTCTCCGCTCATGCGTCCATCATGTGGGGCGATCCGGGCCGGCATCGACACGATCTGCTTGGGGCAGATCTGCTCTGAGCAGATGGAACTCGGTTTCCGGCCCGGTTCGTAGCATTACGGTCGGGAATCGAGGGGGTGGGCGCGCGGGTGGGAGCCTCGGTCTCGATCCCGTCATGATCAACGGCGCGCAGCCCGTTCGATCCAGTCGGCAGGCGTAGGTTCGTACCGGCGTGCGTTTTCGTGAAGGAAGCTCTGGAGACGAGGCGATATCGAGTGGCCAGTTCGTATGTGCACACCTCGCCGTAAAGTCCCCGAGCCTGCGCGGGGCAGGATCAGGGGCCTTTGTAAGAACCCGAACCATCTCTTGTTCGAGGGCTTTGGCGAAGACACCGGCGGCGGTCTCCGCTGAGCGGATCGCGTAGGCGTAGACGTCTTTGGGCGGGTCGACGGCAGACGGGATGATCACGCGGGCAGGGTGTGCGCCGCGCGGGGAGGACCAGGTCACGGGGCTGATCGTCGGGTCATCAGCGGGCCATTAAGGGGGTCAACGGCGGTCAGTCACGGTCACTCGCGGGGAGACCGCAGCCCAGTTCAGGCCCCGTATGGCCCAAGATCAGACCGATTTGCGGGCAGGACGTCAGGAGTTCGAATCTCCTGGGCTCCACCAACGAAAAGCCCAGGCCAGGGATGGTTCCCCAGTCCGGGCTTCGGCCGTTCCAGAGGCCCCTTGAGAGCCGTACAGCGCGGAAGTACGGCAACGGCTACGCATCCAGCCGATCACCGGGCTTCTTGAGCGCCTTGCGCGTCTCCTCCGACGAGATCTCGCGGTAGATGTGCATCGTGACCGAGATCTGACTGTGCCGGACGATCTCGTTTCCGTTCCCACCGGCCACAAGGCCGCGCCTGCCGGCAGCGCCAGGCTACGCGGGCGCCAGGCGGCCCACAGCGCGGCCAGCGCGGCGGCCGACCCGACCAGCCAATACTGCCCGCCCATCACCAGCACCCGCCAGATGGTGTGCCGGAGCCCCGAGCGAGGCGGCAGCCCTTCCTGGAACACCGCCCGGTCACCGAGGTGTGCTCCCTCGTACCGCACGACATCGGCGGTGGTGAGCATCAGCACCACCAAGGCCACCCCGGATGGCGTCCAGGCCCAAACCTCACTGCCGATGCGCCGGCGGGGGCCGCGGCCGGGCGCCGGTAGCTGCGGCACGGTCACCCCGCCTCACCGCGAGCGACCGTGCGATCACATCCTTCTCGTAACGACTGGACACTCCCATTGTTACACCCGTAACTTTGCAGCGTGACAATCGATACAGGCGGCGACTGGTTGCTGATCAGCGTGACCACCGCGGGCGCGGCGGGGACGCTGCGCGTGCAGGTCTGGCGGAAACTGCGGTCGCTGGGCGCCCTTTATCTGCAGCAGTCGGTCTGCCTGCTGCCTACCCGGCCGGAGGTGGTGCGCGAGGTGCGCCGGCTGGCCGATCGGGTGCGCCATCAGGGCGGCACCAGCCGGGTGCTGCACGCCCAGCTCACCGACCAGGCTGAGGAGCAGCAGGTGATCGCGGAGTTCAACGCTGCCCGGGACGCCGAGTACGCCGAGGTGCTGGAGCGCCTGCCCGCCTTCCGGGAGGAACTGGCGCGTGAACGCGCCCGCGGCCGCGCCACCTACGCCGAAGTCGAGGAGTCCGAGGCGGATCTGGAACGCTTCCGCTCCTGGATGGCCAAGATCGCCGCACGCGACTACTTCACCGCCCCGGCCGGGGCCCGGGCGCGGGCCGCGATCGAGGAGGCGGCCGCCGACCTGGCGGCCTTCGAGCAGGCGGCGCTGGCGGCCGAAACCGGCCACACGGCGCCGTACATCGACCGAAGCGAGCGGGCATGACCGGGTCATGGGGATTGGATCTGCTCATCGGGATCATCGCCGCGCTGTCGGTCACCTGGCTCTTGCTGGTCACGACCCTGGCGATCATCCGGCCCAGGGGCGACGTGCTGCGTGAGGCGTTGCGGCTGCTGCCGGACGTGCTGCGCCTGGTGCGCCGCCTGGCCGCCGACCCTGACCTGCCGCGCGGAGTGCGGGTACGGCTGGTGCTGCTGCTGGCCTACCTGGCCTTCCCGATCGATCTGGTGCCGGACTTCATCCCCGTCCTCGGCTACGCCGACGACGCCATTGTCGTCACCGCCGTGCTGCGCTCGGTCGTACGCCGCGCCGGGCTGCAGGCGGTGCGCAGGCACTGGCCTGGCACCGACGACGGCTTCGCCGTTCTGGTCCGGGTTACCGGGCTGGACAGACCGTCCGCCGGCCCTCAGGAAGCGGAATGATGACGTGGAAGCGGGCGGTGGCGGTGTAGGAGAGGGCTCTGCGCGATCAAGCCTGATGATCATGCCGTCCCAAGCGTCGGCGAAGGGGCGGGCCGGCGGAGCGGAGGATCTGTTCTGCTGCTCATGCGTGTCCTGCCCGGGTTGGACGTGGCCGCGGTGGTGATGCTGTCCGCGTTCACGGTCGCGGTCTCGGCCGAGGCTCGCGTTGTCCAGCCCGAGGCCCGGCCGATGACAGCCCTCGGGGCGGCGCTGCTGGTGCTGTCGGGGTCCGCCCTTGCCGCGCGGCGGGTGGCCCCGTTGCTGTCGTTCTCGCTCGCGGTGGGTGCAGCGGCGGCCTTTCTCGGGATGCGGTTCGCCGGGTGGCCGGTGTACCTGGGCGCATTCGCTGGTCTGGGCGTCCTTGTCTCGGAGGTCAGCAGGGCAAGGGTGTGGGTTCCACTCGCCGCGGCCGGTGGTGGGGCGATTGCGGTCGCCACGGGGCCGCCGGAGGGGCGGCATCCGGGCAGGATGCCGGCGGTGGCAGGGGTGTGGACGGTCGTGGCCGTGGTCGTCGCACGGTGGGCGCACACACGCAGGCGGCTTGCCGAGCAGGAGGCCGAGGCTCGGGTCGTACGGGAACGGCTGCGGATCGCGCGGGAGGTGCACGACGTGCTCTCACAGCCTGGCTTCGATCAGCCTGCAGGCTGGTGTCGGGCTGCACCTGGTGGACCGGCAACAGGCCGCGGCCACCATCACCGACCCTCGGGACCGGCTCTCCCGCGCCCTGACCGGCCCGCAGGCTCTCGACGACGACACCATCGAACGCCTCGAAGCCCGCACCGTCGGCTTTCACCGCCTGGAGTACGTGCTCCCCGCCCGCGCCATCTCCCAGGGGCTCACCACACACATCAACGAACTGAGCACCCTGCTCCAGAGCGGCCCCCGGACCGGTTCCGCCGCCTGGCCGCCACCGCCGGCGAAGCCGCCGCCCCGGCCTCCTGGATCGCCTGGGACCTCGAACAACCGGGGCAGTCCGCCGCGTTCGGGCGCGCCGCCGATCGAGCTGGCCGACCAAGCACGCCGCAGATTGCCGAGCTTCCTACCGCCGGCGCGGGCAGAGGCAGAACGGGTGCCCGGCAGGGTCGGTCATGACCCGCTACCGGTCCGGGTTCGGCTGAAAGTCCGGCTTCCCGCCACCGAGTTCCTGGACAATGGCCACAGCCTCGTCGAGATCATCAACGTCGAAATCCAGATGGAACTGCTGAGGCCGCCCGCCAGCCGTCCGGGCGTGCGGCGTGGGGCCGGTCCCGGACGGCGGTGGGAATGCGGGCCGCCCGCCGTACGCAGCACCCGCCGTACTAAGCCTCGCCCGCCGACCACGGACGCGCCGCCGCACAGATACAGCACGACGATCACCATGCTGTGGCCGGCCATCACACGAGGTTGGGGGCGATCGACGGTCCGGGACTTCGTTTCTCAACCCCGGCCTACCGGGCAATCGGGTTGCTGTCCTGCCTGCCGCTGATGCCCCGCAGTACATCGGGCAGGTGCCGGGTGACCAGAGATCAAACCAAGGTGTCCTTGATCACGATCTGGCCATCTTCGATCAGGAACTGCTGGTTGGTGTTGTTGGGGTCGCACTGCCACAAGTACACCTGGGTGCCGTTGCCGCGGCCGTTGGTGGCGTCCAGGCATAGCTGGTTGGCTGAGTTGAGGGTGGACTTGAGGATGATCAGGCCTCTCTTGACGACCCAGAGCTGGTTGGCGTTACTCACGCACTGCCACTGGTAGACCCGGGTGCCGTTGGTTCGGCCGTTGGAGGAGTCCAGACACATCACCTGGCTCCTGCCGGTGGTGTCTTCCACCTTGATGAGGCCGTTCTCGATGACGAACTTCTGGTTGGTGTTGTTGCTGTCGCACTGCCACTGGTACATCAGAGTGCCGTTGCCGCGGTTGTTGCTGACGTCGACGCACATTTGGGGCCCGACCGGGGCGGTACGGCTGGCGGGGTCGTGAGCAGAGGCCATCGCGGGCAGGGGGGTGACCGCGCCCATGGCGGCGGAGATGACGGCGGCGGTCAGCAGACGGCGAGCAAGCATGGTTGACTCCCAGGAGAATTGATCAAGACTCAAGCACCATGCCATGACGCGCAGTCGCAAATCAATCACTGTACGTGTGCAGCCTCGCGCGCCGCGATGTGCCCGAGTCGGAGACGGAGCTGTGGCGGTCGTCGGGCATCCGGTTGCAGTTCGGGTTGCGGTCCAGGGTGATCCGGCACCGTTCAGTGCGGACCGCGTACCTCCGCTGACCTGCATTGAACTGTCTGGAACCATGATCGTCCGGACTTCATCTCCGCAGGCCGAGCAAGACCAGCATGCGTCTTTGCAAGCAGGATGTCAGGAGTTCGAATCTCCTGGGCTCCACCAGCCGAAACGCCCCTCACCCGCTCTTCGCCCGACGAGGTTCGGGTGAGTTCGGATCGCGGTGCGCCGAACGCCTTCGTCCACCGCCGGTGGATCTCCGCGTGCGACTCGGTGAGAGATCCGGAAGGGCGCCGCCGAATGCACGCCAGGGCCGAGCAGGTCTTTGCCGGTGGGCCGACCCCGTCGGGGAGGTCGTGACGTGAGGTGCTCGGCGACCGCGGGGTCGAGCCGCAGGGGGTACCGGGCCACGCTTGATCCCCTCGCCGAAGAGCAGATCGCCGCGATCCCGGTGGAAGCGTTACGTCCACTCGCCGAACTGCTCTCCGTGCTGGAGATCGCGCCGTGGAGCGGCCAGCCGTCACGAAGCGCTTGCGCCGCTTCGATACCGTCTCGCGAGAGACGCCCAGGTCCCGGCCGTCCTGGCTGACACTCGGCATGGTGCCGTCCTCGCCGAGGTCCGCGCAGGACAGGATGATTCGTACCCGTAGGGCCATGTCCTGCGCGGACTTGCGCCGTCGCACCCACCGCTCCGACTCGGCGCGTTCTGCGGCGGTCAGTTCCAGCGGCGCGAGCTCTGCTCCCGGACGCGACATGAGGGAGCTCTATGCGAGTTCAAGGCTCAGCACAGTAGCTGTGCTCATGGTGTTGGCGACGGTGCAGGGGTATCCCGGAATGTCACCGGGCTCGGCGCGCAGCCTGGGATCCGCCTGCCTTGACCGCGTTCTGGGTCATGGGCCGGCAGGGCGGGGTCTGGAAGACCACCCCGTCCAGGAAGTTGCCGAATGTCGGGATGCCCCCCGCGGCCGACACCGACTCGAACGCGAATCGCGTGGTGGTCTGTCCCGGAGGCACGATGTACACCCCGGTGTAGTAGCCCCAGGCGGTGTTGTCGTCGGCGATGTCCGGGGAGGAGGCCCCGGTCGGGATCTGGGCCACGGTCGCGCCCGGGGCGCCGATGAGCACCCGCATCACGTCGGTTCCGAGGCGGCCCCGGTGATACAGTGCCCAGGTGATCGGTGTTCCCGGAACGGTGGGCACGTCCTGGTAGAGCGTGGAGACCTGGTTGGCGTTCAGTTCGGCGAACTGCCGGCCGTCGGCCGCCGGGACCCCGCCCGCGCCGTCGGGCCAGAACTCCAGCTTGTGGTCGGTGGCGGTGGTGTGCCAGCCGACACCGGGGTTGGTGGAGGCGTCGTCGATGGAGTAGTCGATCGTGGTCACGGGTGGTGTCTCGAAGCTGCCGTTGACCAGGTTGACCGGTTCATAGGCGCAGGTGACGGTGACCGTGACCGTGGCGGTGCTGGTTCCGCAGGCGGTGGTGATGGTGTAGGTGAAGGTGTCGGTGCCGGCCAGGCCCGCGGCGGGTGTGTAGATCACGGTGTTGCCGGAGATCGTCGCGGTGCCGTGGGCGGGCTGGGTGACGCTGCTGATCGTCGCTGCGGTCGCGGTGTCGTTGGCCAGGACGGGCACGCTGACGGCTGTGTCCTGCGTGGTGGTGGCGGTGTCGTCGGCGGCCGTGGTGGGCGAGATGGACTGCCCGCTGACGATCCGGATCGGCGGGGCGGGCGTGTTGTTTCCGAGCTGACCCGGAGCGGCCAGGACGCTGCTGATCCCGGTCGGCCGGATGGTCATGCTGCGTCCGACGGTGCCTGACCTGACCCGGAAGGTGATGACCTTCGCAGGTGGGTCGGTCTTGGTGCCCGGCGAGGTGATCGACAGGGTGCTGCCGCTGATGACGCCGGTCCCGGACTGGCTGACCACATCGGCGTTGGCCAGCAGGGACGACAGGTCCCACCTGGTGGTGTAGGTCCTGACCAGCAGCGGCCACCGGGCCGTGCGGTGCGTCAGGGTGAGGGTGAAGGTGCTGCCGGGTGCGATCTGTCCGCCCCACAGGGACGGGGAGGTGTTGACCGTGATCGACCCGTTGCCCAGCCTCATGCCGAGCAGGTTCTTCCAGTAGTACTCGACGGGGTAGGTCCTCTGCCCCGGCCGGACACACGGCGTGCGGGGGGCTTGAGTGACGGCCGGCCGTGCGCCGTCGGCGGCGCGCGGGGCGTCCTCGGCCGCCGCCGGTGTCCCCGAGGCGGCCAGTAGCGCCACCAGGGCGCAGGCCAGCGCGGTGAGCGCGGATCTGGGTCGTTGTGACATCAACGCTGAACTCCACTGTGTCGTGAGGGATGTCCTCGTAGATCGACTTCACAGTGAAGCTACTCTTGGTATCTTTCTGATTACTCTAAGTGCTGAACTGTGTGGTCTTCGTGTCGCACCCTGACCATGCCGTCATGTGGTGAAATCACTCGGCCGACAGGCAGTCCTCCGGTCACCGGGTCCGGTGCCACCGAAGTAAGCCGGCGACGTGACCCGTCAAGGGGGGCAGGCATAGGCGAGCCCGAACGTGGGTGCCGAGGCTCGGCACCACGGCGGCGAAGACGGCAACAGGGCCGCGCGGGCTCTTGCTCTGCCGTTCGGCGACACATGTTCGAAGGCCTTTCATGATCTTCCGTGACTTCTCGTGACCTTCCGTACGTCCGCCTTGTCGTAGGCGTTCGCGAAGCTGCGTCGGCGGTTCGACGGCGCCACGGGGTGACCACCCGCGGTGGTGAACACGAGTTCTGTCTCATGCCGGGAATCCTCTGCCGCTTCACGGGCCGCGTCGCGTGCCCGTCGACCCGCAGGTCCGCGCGGCGCTGATCCCGATGATGCGTGCCGGCGTGGCCGGCACGCCCGTCCAGGGGGAAGGGCAAGGCGCATGGCGTGACGGTGACGGCGGGCAACCGGATGACGTGGTTCGTCGGCCGACAGGGCGACCTGGCCGTCGCGGCGCTGCCGAAGAACTGTAACGCCTCGGCGATCACGGGCAGCTTCTTCTCGGGTTTCCGTACCTATTCGTGAAATTGTTGCGGCGGTTGGCGCAGGCCGATGATCCACGCAGGGACGAAGCCGCCGATGCGTCGTTTTACAAACCTGTGTCACACACAATCAATCAAGCCATCAGTAAACATATTTTTTCGTGACGAATGCGTTATGTAGTTTCTGTCATCCCGTGGAACGCGTAAAACGTGCATCCCATGCGTGTCAACAATCAACCCTCGTTCCATTGGAAGGAAAGCCGTGGCCACCAAGGTCCGTGGTGGGCGTGCGCTCACCGTCGCCACTGTCGGGGCGCTCGCCGTGTCGCTCCTCGCCGTCGGTGGCGTCGCCACCGCATCGTCGGCCACAGGCGGGGAGGTGTACGCATGCGTTCACAAGAAGACCCGTTACGCGCGGATCGTCAACGCGTCCACGACGTGCCGGACCACCGAGTTCAAGACGTCGTGGGGCGGGTCGGAACAACAGCAGGGCATCGCCTCCGCGGGACCGCGGGGTGAGCGTGGCCCCGCCGGTCCACAGGGGCCGAGGGGTGCGCAGGGTCCGCGTGGTCTGACCGGCCCCGCCGGTCCGCCGGGACCGAAGGGCGAGCAGGGCCTCGCGGGCAAGGACGGCGCTCCCGGCGAGCGGGGTCTTCAGGGCCTCGCGGGCAAGGACGGCAAGGACGGCAAGGACGGCGCTCCCGGTGAGCAGGGCCCGCGCGGCCCGCGGGGCGAGACTGGCCCGCGCGGCCCGCAGGGCCTCAAGGGTGAGAGCGGCGAGGACGGTGAGGACGGCAAGAGCGCCTACGAGATCTGGCGCAGCCAGCCGGGCAACGGCAACAAGACCGTGACCCAGTTCCTGGAGTCCCTCAAGGGCCCGAAGGGGGACAAGGGCGACCCCGGCACGGGCGGTGGCGGCATCGCGGGAACGAGCTACGCGAGCAAGACCCTCAACAACGCGAAGGCCGGATTCGTGTACTGCCCGGAAGGCAGGTTCGCGACGGGGGGCGGCTGGGCCGGCACCAGCGGCAAGGTCGTCACGAGTGCCCCCACCGGCGCCAACGACACGCCCATGGGCTGGTACGTCGAGTTCGATGGCATGGTCAAGGGCGTCAACATCTATGTGATCTGCGTCTGAATGGACCACGCGTGCCCTCCGACCTGCATTGAACTATCCGGAACAGCGCTGGATCGATCGTCGGCTCCCGCACCGGTTCGGCCGGCCTGCCCAGCAGCCCTTCCCACCGACCGGTTCAACTCCTTCGGCGCGGGCTCGGCCGGCCTGGCCACCAGTTCCCGATCCGAGTTCTCCGGCTCCTTACGCGCCGCCGCGGCGTCCTCCGTCGATCTCCGTCGGTGCCTGGACCGCCGTACTCATCGGGCGCGTTCTCCTCGATCAGGAGTCACACCCCGAAAGTGTCCATTCCCTCAGGTCCCTCAGGCAGGGGGTCAGCCGATTGCCGCGCAGGCTGAGCGTGGTGAGGGTGGTGAGCGGTCAAAGGATGAACAGCGGTCAGTCACGGTTACTTGCGGCCGGCTCGCGGCCCCGGTCCAGGTCTCCGCACCAGGGGGATGACCGCCCACATTCAGCTCGATCCGCACGAAGTCGCGAAACCTTTTCCCCAAGGCAAACGTCGAAGATCACATGCGTATACCGATCATCACCTCCCTCACCGCTCTGCTGGTTCTCACCGGCGGTGCGGGGAGCGCCCTGGCCGCCGATGCCCAGGCACCGGGCCAGGCCGTCAATCTCCGCCTCACCGCCAAGGTCCGCGCCGCCCTGGTGGACACCTACGTCTACGAGCGCAAGGGGGAGATCACGCGCAGCAAGGTCGACGGCCCCACGGACGTCTACTACGGAAAGATCACCGGAACGACGCGGGCCAAGGACGTCTACTGGGCCGTGGGCTCCATCTCGACCAAGGGTGAGCTCATCACCTACCAGGGCGGGCCGCATGTGTGGCGTAAGAACGGCAATGGTGCCTGGAGGTACGTGGGCAACAGCGGGGGCTGCCCCGAGGTGTCGAGGAAGCTGCTGCGGTTGTGGAAGCGGACCGACCTCATCTGCGACTAGTGTGCTGCGCGGTCTTCTTCCACACGAACGGTCGTGACCGTCCCGGTCCCCGCCTCACTTCCCGTCACCCGGTCCGCTCATCCGCCCTTCCCGCCTCGCCGTCGTCCTGCCCGTCCTTCCGATGAGGTGAGGATCACCGAGAGCCCGTCGGCAGGTGGACCAGGCGTTCGAGCGGTCCCTCGATGAGGAAGGTACAGGGCCCGGAAGGTCGAGCGTGACCGGGGAAGACGGGCAGCGGATGCCGGGTGATCCCAGAAGATTGCCGGGACCGGCCTGACCCTCAGGCTGCCGTGACTTCACGAGTCAAGGCTCAGTGAGGCTCAGTGAGTCGGCCTGCGACCGCAGCCGCAGACATCGGGATAAAGGCGCCACGGCGTTCGCTCTGAAGCCCGAGTCGCCGCGTAAGACCTGATCGCGACGCCCGCGGTCCGCCGACAAAGCCGAGCAGGCCGGGGGACGCCGAGACGAGCGGTGCGCAGGAGCCAACCGCTGATCACCTTGAACGGACTTTCAACCCGGGACGGGCCTCTCCGCCATGAGGGGAAGCCCGGCCACGGCGGCCTCCGTCGCATGACCTTTGCCGCTGCGCTTCACCGTCGCCGGCACGCCGAACCGATGCTCGTTGGGCAGGATCACCAGTTCCTCATCGGCGAGGATCCGCGGCGCGGAGCCGGAGCCCGGCCCGTTCCCGTTCGTGGTGGTGAGCTCGGTCATCTGGAACAACCCCGGTGTGCCGTCGGGCCGGTTGTGGCGATCAGGCGGCTTTGAGCTGGACCGTCGGCTCGGCAGGGGTGGCGGTGTCCGGTTCGGGCTGCCGTAGCACGACGAGCGCGACGACGAAGGCGGCCATGAGCAGCGCGGCGGCGATGCCGAAGGCCAGGTGGTAGCCGCCGGTCAGCGCCGCCGCCTCGCTCCTGCCGGTGGACAGCAGCTCTTCGGTACGCGAGGCGGCCAGCGTGGACAGCACTGCGACGCCGACGGCCATGCCGATCTGCTGGGTGGTGTTGAACAGCCCGGACGCCAGGCCCGCGTCGTCGGCGTCGGCGCCGGACATGCCGAGCGCGGTCAGCGCCGGGAGCACCAGTCCGCCACCCGCGATGAGCAGCATCACCGGGAGCAGGTCGGTGACGTAGTTCGCGTTCACCGGGACGCGGGTGAGCCAGCCCATCGCCCCGAGCAGGAGCACCAGGCCCGCCAGCAGGACGGCGCGCTCGCCGAAGCGGGTGTTGAGCCGGGCGGAGACGAACAGGGACACGCCGCCGATGGCCACCGCTGCGGGAAGCATCGCCAGGCCGGTGTCGAGCGCGCCGTAGCCGAGGACCTTCTGCATGTAGAGCGCGACGATGATCTGGAAGGCGAACATGGCCGACAGCGTCAGGATCTGGACCAGGTTGGCGCCCGAGACATTGCGCGAGCGGAAGATCCGCAGCGGCATCAGCGGGGTCTCGGCGGTCGCCTGACGGATGACGAACGCGGTCAGCAGAGCGAGCGATACCGCGCCGAGGCCGAGGGTGTGTGCCGCGAGCCAGCCGTACTGCTCGATCTTGACCACGGTGTAGATGCCCAGCATCAGCCCGCCGGTGACCAGCGCGGCGCCGATGACGTCGGCCCCGGCGGCGAGTCCGGCCCCCCGCTCGCCCGGCAGTGCCCTGACCGCCAGCGCGATCGTGACCAGCCCGATCGGCAGGTTGATGAAGAAGATCCAGTGCCAGCTGAGCGCGTCGGTGAGGACTCCACCCAGAACCTGGCCGATCGAGGCGCCGCCGGCGCCGGTGAAGCTGAAGATGCCGATCGCCTTCGCGCGTTCCTTGGCGTCGGTGAACAACGTCACCAGGATGCCCAGCACGACCGCGGAGGCCATGGCGCTGCCGACGCCCTGCAGGAACCGGGCGGTGATCAGCATGCCGGGCCCGGTGGACGCTCCGGCCAGCAGCGACGCGGCGGTGAAGACCGCGTTCCCTGCCAGGAACATGGCTTTACGGCCGATGAGGTCGCCCAGCCGGCCGGCCAGGAGGAGCAGCCCGCCGAAGGCGATGAGGTACGCGTTGACGGTCCAGCTGAGTCCGGCGGGTGAGAAGCCCAGATCCCGCTGGATGGCCGGCATCGCCACGGTCACGATGCTGCCGTCCAGGATCGTCATCAGCGTCGCGGCGGACAGCACGGTGAGCGCCAGCCAGCGTGATCGGGACGTGCCGGTGCGGGATGGCTGTGGGGAAGGTGCGGTGTACGACATGGCCGTCTCCTGTTCGAAGGGAACAGAAGAGACCGTAGCAGATAGATTTTTTGTAGACGATCCTTTACGGATCTATTTCGTGCGCTGCCGTGCCCGCCGGACCGCCTGCGGCGCCTCGACGGGGGCGGCCAGATGCCCCGTTGCCAGGCGCTTCATGGCCCGCACCAGCACCTCGCGCTCGTCCTCGGGCAGCGAGCCCAGAGCCGCCCTGTGCACGCCGTCGACGATCTCCTGGCTCTTCCTCGCAACCTCCGCGCCCTTCTCGGTGACCGCGATGATCCGGGCCCGCCGGTCCGTGCTGGACGGGCGGCGCTCGGCGAGCCCCGCCTCCTCCAGGGCGTCGACGGTGACCACCATCGTGGTCTTGTCCATGTCGCCGATCTCGGCGAGCTGGATCTGCGTACGCTCCTCCTCCAGGGCGTGAACCAGTACGCAGTGCATACGTGTCGTCAGTCCGATCTCGGCGAGCGCCGCCGCCATCCGGGTTCTCAGGACGTGACCGGTGTGGTCCAGCAGGAACGACAGGTCCGGCTCGGTGCGGGAGGGCGCCATTGCGGTCATGCCCCCAGCATAGCAACTAGTTTTTTTATGGATTATCTACAATCGGAAGCATCTGCTGGGCGCCATTGATGGGCATCGGGCACCGTCTGCCCGCAGCCCCGGACCGTCGACAGCCACCAGGGCCGTCGGTCCGCCTGGGAAGCGGACACCCGTTCCCGACCGTCGACGAGAGTTCGGCCATACGGCAAATCGGTCGGCTTCCCGGTGCTCCATGACGAATACCGGAGGTTTCTCCTTGGGCCAGGGGGTCAGACCTTGTTCGATCGGCCGGTGACCGATGTCCCGGTTCCGGAGTTCGGTGCGGCCCCGCCAGGAAGACGGCGTGACGGAAACGACGACGACGTGACCGCCTTTCAGTTCCAAGATCATGTTACGCCGGCGAGGGGCGAAGGACCGATCTCGATCCGCTTCGGATATCCGCAGGCCGTACCCGGAGTCGTCGGAATGGCGGCTGCCGTTGTTCCACCCGGTGACACGCATGGCGCTCTCCGTCCGCCGACATCTTCTTCCGTGCCCGAAAGCGTTCGTCTTCCGCCGGGAGTCGGTTCTTCCCGGTGATTTGAGCCTCTACCGGGTGGTCATGTCCTCGACCTCGTCGACGCCTGCCATCTGTTCGACCGCGTCGACGACCTGCCGGGCGTCCTTCCTGTCCGTGAGCTTTATGTAGGAGTTCTCCGAGAAGGCGAGAAGCCGGAGATCCGTGCCCCGCGCGTAATGCTCCAGCACCCGTTCGGCATGCGTGGAGTCCCCGAAATAAATCCGCTCGATTCCTTCGACGGAAACAATCTCGGCCTCTATCGCCTCCTCCTCCTGCGTCACCGGGCCGCGCCCCTCGCACTCCCCCTCCCAGCCCGGCGCCGGATCCCGGATTTCGACCGGCACCTCGGCGCGGGATCGAAGCCTGACCTCCTGCACCTGCGGAAGCGCATGCAGTTTTCGCTCGATAACGCGTATCTGTTCTGGAGTAACACGTTTCTTCGCGCAGTTCTTGCGGATGTCCTCCTCTTCGCAGAGGAAGACATCGAAGGTTCCGCCGTCCGGCCGTGGTCCGTCAGGTGGTGAGAGGACGGAGGACGATCGGGTCAGGTACCGGCTTCCGGCGCCGGCCATCGCCGGCAGTAGTGCGACGGCAGAAACCATGGCGACCAGCCGGGGAGCCTGAGGTCCAAATCTCGGAGTGTCAGACGAAACTTCATCGGATGGGGAGACATCCATGCGGCTCGGCTATGTCGATCCACTGATACTCCAGTCAAACCGTTTGAAGCCAATCAATACCTGCCTGACACCGTTGAAAGCAGATTATGGGCTTCCGATTGTGCGCAGGAGGGTCCTGGCGCGGAAGGAGCCCTCCCCGGTGAAGCTCCCGACGTCTCCCGGTCCTTGGTCCCGGCCTTTCGCGGTCTCCACATGGTCGGCTGAAGCACTCCGCTACGGTGTGTTCTCGCGACCTGGCCGGCGCACCCGCCCGGCTGTCGCGCCGGGAGGGCGGGTTCCACCGGCTCGTCGGATCTCTCGCCGCTCCGGTTCTGCGCGTCGGGGCCGTCCGTCACACTGACTCGCATGGCAACCACCCCCCACGCTCGGACGGTGCGAAATCTCGCCGCGAGACGTCACCGCTTTGCGGCCTTCCTTATCGACAGCCTGATCTGCTCCATAGCGGTCCTACCGATTCATCCGCTCCCCGTTGAGGGGCCCGAGGTGTCCGATGAATCGGTCCTCATCAGTTATCTCAACCCGTACGCGGGAAGCCCCGGCTGGCGGATCGAGGTCGCGGTCACCGTCCTGTTCACCGCCTATTTCTGGCGACAGCACGCACTGTGGGGGCAGACACTCGGCAAGCGGCTCTACCGCCTGAAGGTGGTGTCCGGCGCGACCGGAGAGTGACCGAGCCTCGGTCATGCGGGAATCCGCGCTCTCGTCTGCCCCGCGCTGGCAGCGACACCGTATTCGGGGGTGCTGATCAATCTGGCCGACACGCTGTGGATATTCGCCGGTTCGGAACGCCGGTGCCTGCATGACGTGATCACCGGAACCGTCGTGGTCGACCTGGCCGATTCTGCCGGGAAAGGACTCGGCAGGCCCGGCTTCCTGTTCGGCCTGGGCGCCACCGCCGCCCTCTCCACCACCCTCGTGCTCGTTTACGTGCTGATGGCGAGGTAGTCCACCACGCCGGGTCAACGGCCCGGGGCCGAAGCCCCGGACCCTGGACCCTGGACAAGGGGCGCGCCCGGCCTGGTCGCGGAGGTCGCCGGTGCGGGCCCGGCTCAGGGCACGTAACGGGATTCGGCGGCCCCGACCCGGATCCTGGTCACCTGCGCCGCCAGCGCCCCGACATCGAACGGCACGGCCGAGGACTCGAACTCCCTGCCCAAGGCGCGCAGCATCTCCATGCCGTCCCAGCTCGCGGCGAACTCCTCGTCGATCGGCCGTACCAGGTCACCCAGCGCGTCCTGAGCCCGGTGACGCAGGACGAGGATCCGCCACTGCCCGAGGAACCGGCTGAACTCCGCCAGCCGCTCGCCCGCTTCGGCGACTCCGGCGACGACCTCGCGCAGTGCCCCGTTCACCTGCTGCGCCTTGGCGGACATCTCCAGCACATTCTCGTGTACGGCGTCGCAGAGCGGGGGGACCTCGCTCAGCGAGGTCGGCGGCGCGACACCGTCCACGACCTCGGCGGCGAACGCGGCGACCATGTCGTTGTGCAGGCTCGCCAGCGCGATCCGGAACCGCAGGTCGGTGACGTCCGAGCGCAGCGCGGCGAGCCTGGGCACCAGCCGCTCCAACGCGGCGACCGCGGTGCGCGTCGGCGTGGCCATCACCCGGGCGACGTTGCGCAGCACCGGCGCGGTGTCGGCGACCCTCTCGGAGGCGGCCTGGGCGGCGGCGACCGCGCGGTCCAGCCGGCGGGCGACGTCGAGCACCCGCGTGGACGACCGCACGAGCCGGTCGCTGAGCACCCGATAGCTCTCCAGGCGCTCCACCAGGTCGGCCAGGAGCGTCTCCAGCGCTCCCGCGCCGGTCAGCACCTCCGCGATCGGCCCCTGCGCCCGGGGCCGGACGTAGGCCGCGGAGGCCAGCCGGTCGCGCGCCGCGACCTCGGTGGCCAGCGCCTCGGTCAGGAAGTCGTCGTGCGAGTCGAACCCCATCTCGCCCAGCAGGTGTTCGAGCTGCCTCATGCCGGCCAGCGCCGCGTCGCGCCGGTTCGCCCCGTCGCGCTCGGCCGCCGCGCGTTCGGCGTCGGCCGCGTACCGGTACATCCGCTTGACCGCCCCGAACAGTTCGGTCCGCGGTGCCATCCGAACCGACAGGAAGCCCTCCGCCAGGGGCGTCATGGTGGCGAAAACCCAGTAGTGGCTGCCGTCCTTGGCCAGGTTCTGCACGTAGGCTCCGGCCGGACGCCCGGCGAGCAAGCGGTCCCACATCAGCCGGAAGACCCCGGCCGGCATGTCGGGGTGGCGCACGATGTTGTGCGGAGCCCCGGTGAGCTCGTCGAGGGAGAACCGGGAGGTCCGGACGAAGACCGAGTTGCCGCTGCGGATCAGCCCACGCCGGTCGGTGGTGGAGAAGAAGAGCTCGTCCGGGCCGATGACCTGCTCCGTGCCGCCGGGCACGGTCAGCTCACTGAGACTCATCGCCTACCTCTCGAATCTGCCGAGAGGGTACCCGGCGGTGCTATGCGCTCGATACTACTGGCTGTAGTAGAGAGTGGATCACCGGGCGATTCGTGGGCCCCGCGGATCAGGTGTGACATGCGAGAAGACCGCCGAGCGCGCGCTTTCCGCCCCCATCACCTGAGTAACCGGCCTTGTGGCTGGTAAGAGCCCGTTCACACATGTGTTCAGATTTGTGAACGGTGATTATTGATCGGTGGCGCAATGTGATGGATCACACAGCGCGCGCCCGGGGCGCGAAGGATGTGATCGTCAATGGCCGGGAGCGCTCGCCTCCTGCCCGGCGAGGGGACGGTTCCCGGTGAGGGGACGGCGGCCGAGGGAGCAGCGCCCCGGGGAACAGTGCCTGCCAGAGGCTCCCGGAAGGGAGCTCCCGGCGGCTCCGGCGGCTTCGGCGGCTTGGTCTCCGTTGGTGTGCGGCTTCAGGGCGAGGGCAGGTCGCAGGTGTCCGTCCGACGATGATCAGCTCACTGGAGGCAGGATGGCCGGGACCCCGCGAATGACGCTGACCGCCACCGTGCTCGACGCACCGGATGCCCACGCCCTGGCGGCCTTCTACCGGCGACTGCTCGGCTGGGCGACAGAGCGGGAAGAACCCGGCTGGGTGACGCTCCGCGCACCCGGTGGCGGACCGGGGCTGTCGTTTCAGACCGAGCCGGCTTACGCCAGGCCGGTCTGGCCCGCCGCCCCCGGGGATCAGCAGATGATGACGCACCTGGACATCGAGGTCGACGATCTCGACGCGGCCGGAGCTCACGCGGTCACGACGGGAGCGACGCCCGCGGGGTACCAGCCCCAGGACGACGTGCGGGTCTACCTCGACCCCGCAGGTCATCCCTTCTGCCTGTGGGTACGGTAGCCGCCACGTCACGGCGAGCGCGGACGGGCGGCTTGCCCGCCGGAGGGCGGCCACGGGGCTCGCGGACACCGTGGACCGGCCTCCGGCCCGGGGAACGGGGGCCGGAGCGCGGTGCAGGCCGCGAACCTTCCGGGTCGACGGCAGGGCGGTGTCAACGGCGGCGGGATCTTCGGTGTTCTCGTAATCTTGTTCGTGAAGCGTGATGTTCCTCGCGCATGCCGTAGGAGATAGATGACCAGGAAATATCTACTCCGGTCCACTCCCAGATGGGTTCGGTATCGCTGGGCGCTGCTCTTTTCGGGAGTCGCGCTCACCCTCGCGATCGGTTTTCACCTGGCCGACCGCGACGATCCCGATCGGACCAGGCGGCCGGCCACCGTCCCGGTCGAAAAAGAGGAGACATCGAACGCCTTCCCCGTCGACAGGGAACAGTCTCCTGAGGTCGCCACATCCAGCCGGGGGCACCACCCGTCGCGGCCGGTCGTCGAAGAGGTCCGGAGGTCCGGAACCGCAGGCGGCCACCCGGTCATGCCCGCGGAAACCGGGAAGTGATCCCCGCCGGAACCGGCTGTTCTCCCCGTCGCGGCACAGGGGCCTTCGACGCCGTTCGCAACGGGCCGCGTATGCCCTCCGGGTCGCGTGTGTCCTCCGGGCCGCGTATGCCCTCCGGGTCGCGTGTGTCCTCCGGGCCGTATGTCCTCCGGGCCGCGTATGCCCTCCGGGTCGCGTATGTCCTCCGGCCTGCGCCGATCCGGCGGAGGGTGCGGCGACCGGCATTCCTCCGTACCCGAACGAACAGGGCCGGCCCATGAGGGCGAACGCGTCCGTGTGAACCTTTCCGCTGCGGTTGACGGCCCGTGCCGGTCACCGGCGCCGGAAATCCGGAAACGACACGGGCAGCCCGAGATCAGGGCCAGGCGTCGCGCGCGGCCAGATCGAGCACCAGGGCACCGGCGTTCCAGGCGTCGTCGGCTCCACGGTGCTCCGTGCCCTCCGGAGAAAGACCGGCGACCCGGAAAGCCTCGGGTCGGCTGGGCCTGTGGGAAAGGCCGTAGACGGCGGCGAACCTCTGTTTGGCGTCGGTATGGAAAGGGCTGAAAGGGTATGGAACGCCGGTGGCGGCGCATTGTTCGGCGAACTGCCGGCGATCGAAGCCGCCCCAGCTCGCCCAGGGCCGGGTCTTCGCCTCGTGCTCGTCGACGAGCAGGGCGCAGGCCGCGGAGAAGGACAGGCCCTGGTCCACGTCATGCCGGGTGAGACCGGTCAGCTCGGTGCAGAAGTCGGTGATCGCCGAACGCTCCGGCCGGACGAGGATCCGATGCCGGGACACCCGGGCCCGGATGGCGAGGTCCACGACGCACAGGCCGATTTCGATGATCTCCGTGGCCTGGCCGGGCGGTACGACACGGCCGGGCCAGCAGGTCGCCTCGACGTCGACGACGTTCAGCAACATCAGCGCCTCTTCCCGGTGGACGGCAAAGCCCCCTTACCATCTCACGAGGCCGGGTGAACGGCGGGTACCTCGCCCCGGACCGGATGGGCGAGATCACATCATCGCGGCGGCGCACGGTGCGGTCAGGGACAGTAGGGTGCCGCCGTGAGCCCTGATGATGCCGGACTCCTCTCCCGGGCGCGCATCCTGCAGACCGAGGGCGCCGAGGTCATGCGGCGGCTGCGGTTGGACGACGCCTTCGCCGGGTCCGGGCCGCCGCAGGCGGTCGGCAGCGTGGTGTCGGGACTCATGGCCTGCCCTCCCGGCCGTGGCCTTCCTACCCTGACGCGGAACCGGAGCCTCGCCCATGACCCTCGACCACCCCACGCTGCTGACGATCGCCGAGCGGGCCGTCGCCCTCGCCGCCGAGATCATCACGACCAGGCTGCCCGGTACCGTCACCGGTAAGGGCGACCGCGACATGGCCACGGAGGTGGACTACGCGGTCGAGCACGCGCTGCGTGACCTCCTCGGCCGGGAGACGCCGGAGATCGGGTTTCTCGGGGAGGAGGAAGGAGCGGCACCCGGGACCGGTGACGGGCCGATGTGGGTGCTCGACCCCGTCGACGGGACCGTCAACTTCCTGCACGGGGTGCCGCTCTGCGGGGTCTCTCTCGGTCTGGTCGAGGGGGACAGGGCGGTTCTCGGCGTGATAGACCTGCCGTTCCTGGGCTCCCGCTACACCGCGGCCGAGGGGCACGGGGCCAGGGCGGACGGCAGGGAGATCCGGGCGAGCGACACCGGTGACCTTTCCGCCGCCGTGGTGGCCGTCGGCGACTACGCCGTGGGTGACGGGGCGCGAGCCGCGAATCTCCCGCGCCTGGCGCTGACCCGGGAGCTCGCCGCCCGCACCCGGCGGGTGCGCATGTTCGGTTCGGCGGCGATCGACCTCGCGTGGACGGCGCAGGGCAGGGTCGACGCCTGCGTCATGTTCGGTAACAAGCCGTGGGACACCGCCGCCGGCGTCGCCATCGCCCGCGAGGCCGGGGCCGTGGTCGTCGACCTGGACGGCAGCCCGCACACGATGAGCTCCCGGGCCACCGTCGCGGCCGGCCCGAAGATCATCTCTGACCTCCTCGAACTTGTCGACGCCCCCGTCTGACTCTTCCCGAGCCGCCAGGGGGGGCCTCTCCCCGGGAAGCCTCGTGAGGATGCCGGAAAGGCCGGTCGCCACCGCTGGGGAGCAGGTTATGGTTCCCTCGTAGGGCATCTGCACCACCGGGACGGGACGATGTGGTCGGTGTACGGAGAGCGCGCGGAGCGGGTCCGGGCCGCCATCAACGAGCGGGCCCTGGCCGAGGAGCTGCCCGTCTCGCTGCGCCATGTCTGTCTGGCCTGCGCCGACAGCCTGAACGTGAGCGGAGGCTGCGTGATGCTCGCCAGCACCCTCGGCCTCGGTGAGCCGGTCTACGCCACCGACCTGTGCAGCGACCGCCTCGCGGAGCTGCAGATCACCATGGGGGAAGGCCCCACCGCCGAGGCGCTCCGCGAGGACAGGGCGGTGCTCGTCCCCGACCTGGCGGCCACCGGCACGCGGCACCGCTGGCCGTTGTTCGTTCCTCAGGCGCAGGACCTGGGCAGACGAGCCGTGTTCTCCTTCCCCCTGCTGCTGGGGGCGACCGCGGTGGGGGTGCTGGAGGTCAACCGCGCCGACCCGGGGTAGCTGTCCCCGGAGGAGATGGCCGACGCGTTCCTGTTCGCCGACGTCGCCTTGATGGTCACGCTGGAACTCGACCTGCTCAAGACCGAGACGGAGGTCGAGACCGGCGCCGTGTCCGGCGCTCCGGCGGAGCAGCACCGGGAGGGGTTCGCCGGGCGCTGGGCCGAGATCCGCCAGGCCGCCGACATGCTCGCGGCGCAACTGGGGACCGGCCTCGCCGAGGCGTTCGCCCGCCTCCGCGCCCACGCCTACGCCCACGACCTGCGCCTGGCGGACGTCGCCCGCGACGTCCTCGCCCGCAGGCTCCGCTTCGAGACCGGGTGAGCCCGGTACCGGTACGGGAGAGCCGGCCGAGGTCGTCCTCTCCACCGCTCGTAGTGCGTTGATTCACGTGAAACCTTTTTCTCGGCGCCGGAAGCATAGCGGCGCCGACGTGGTGCGTCTGTAAGGCGTAACCACACAGTGGAGGTGATCGTGGACGCCGCAGAGGAGCGACGTTTCCGCGAGTTCGTCTCGGTGCGATCTCCCGCGCTGATGCGCCTGGCCTTCCTGCTGACCGGAGGCGATCCGCACGCGGCGGAGGACCTGCTGCAGGGGGCGCTGACCAAGACGGTCGCCAGGTGGCGCGGGGTGGAGTTGCCCGAGGCATATGTCAAGCAGGTGATGTACCGCCAGCAGGTGTCCTGGTGGCGGCGGCGTCGGGAGACCGCGATGGCGGAGCCGCCGGAGGAGGCGGTGGCCGACGGTACGCACGGCGCGGAGCTGCGCATCGTCATGCGCAGGGCGCTGGCCCGGCTCACGGCCCGGCAGCGGGCGGTGCTGGTGCTGCGCTACTACGAGGACCTGCCGGAGGCGGAGGTGGCCGAGATCCTCGGCTGTTCGGTCGGCACGGTCCGCAGTACCACCCACCGCTCTCTGGCGCGGCTTCGCGTCCTGGCGCCCGAGCTGCGAGAACCGCACATGATTTTGGGGGAGGCGACGTGACCATCGACGAAACGGTGAGGCGGATTCTTAGGGACTGGTCCGAGGAGGCTCCGGCGTCGTCGGGGGATCTGGCGGGGATCGCGCTCCGGCGGCGACGCCGGGCTCGGCTGCGGACATTCGCGGTGGTCGCGGGGGCGACCGCGGCCGTCGTCGCGGCCGCGGTGACCGTCCCGGTGCTTCTCCCGGAGGCGGCGCCGGACGTGAGCGGGTCGGCCGTCGCGGTCCTCTCCGCCCCCGACCCGTCCACCGAGACCGCCGCGGACCCGGACTCCTCGCCGCCCAAGACCCTGGTGGCCGCGGGCCGGGCGGCCGTCTACGCCTACTACACGTGGGAAGAGGTGAAGATTTCCGCGGACCGGCAGGTCAAGAAGCTGACCTGGAACCGCTACGACAGGGACAAGGGCGTATACGAGAAGACCCCGTGGGCATGGCTCGACGTCGCCCGGGGCGGCGAGGCCGCCGCGTTCCTGGAGCAGGTGCCGGCGAAGCGGGTCGGGGTGCTCACCGGTCGCGACGCGGAGGTCCGCTGGATCGACCTGGAGCGTCCGGCCGCCGCCGTCCACTGGTCACCGGACGCGACGAAACTCCTGCTCACGAACTATTCCGCGAATCCCGACGAGTCCTACATCCCCGAGGGCAACAGCCGGATGCTCATGCCGTCGAGCCGGATCGGCTTCACCGTCGTCGATCTCGCCGACGGGCGGGCCGTCTTCCGTGCGAGGGGGGCGGACCCGGACGAGCCGCCGACCGACCGCGACGACTTCAGCTGGAGTGCCGACGGCACGCTGGTCTGGGAGAACCATGCCTCCCCTCCGCCGACCAAGAAGTTCTACGACCTGGAGGGCAACGAGCGGCCCGTGCCGTACGGCACGGCCGAGACCTACCAGCAGGACGAGCTCTCACCGGGTGGCACGCGGCTGATCGTGGGCAACACCGGCCAGGGTGCGGGCCTCGGGATCCGGGACGTGGCCTCCGGCAGGACAACTCCGCTCACCCCGGTCTCCGGCTACTTGATTGAGCAGATCGAGGCGTGGGCGGACGAGGACCGCCTCATCGTCTGGGCCTGCGAGCAGAAGGGGGCCAACGGCTGTGTGGGCGGCGAGTTCCGCAACCGGCTGCTCCTGGTCGACCTGAAGGGCGGCGACCCCGTCCCCCTCAGCGGTTTCCGGGAGAACAGCCAGAAGGCCGGGAAGTCCTGGGTGCCGATCTTCACCCCTCGTTGACGTCGCCCCGGGCCCGCCTTTCACGGAGAGGAGGATGCCAGGGGGAAGCGGGCCTGTAGCCAGGCGCCCGGACCCTCGTCGACGACGCCCAGGCTGCCGCGGTGCCGTACCGCGATGTCCCGGGCGATGGCGAGCCCGAGACCCGAACCGCCCGCGTCCCGGTCCCGGGCCTCGTCCAGCCGGGTGAACCGGTCGAAGACCGCCTCGTGGTGCTCGGCCGGGATGCCCGGCCCGTCGTCGCGGACGTCGAGGACGGCCTCGCCCTCCTCGGTGGCCAGCCGTACGGTGACCGCGGTGCTCGCGTGCCGCACCGCGTTGTCCACCAGGTTGGCCACCAGCCGGCGCAGCTGCCCGGCCGAGCCGCTGACCACCACGTCGGCGGCCACCTCCAGCGCGACCCGGATCTCCGGCCTGGGCCGCGATCTGGTCGCCTCCTCGGCGGCCACCTGCCCGAGGTCCACCTCCTCGTGGCAGGCGGGCTCACCGGCGTCCAGGCGGGCGAGCAGGAGGAGATCGGAGGTGAGCGCCTGGATCCGGTCCACGTCGGTCAGCGCCTCGGCGGCCACCGGGTCGCGCCGGGCCAGCTCCAGCCGGGTCCGCAGGATGGCCAGCGGGCTGCGCAGCTCGTGGGCGGCGTCGGCGACGAAGCGTTTGTGTCGGCTGACGGCCAGCTCCAGACGGTCGAGTGTGCGGTTCATGGTCTCGGCGAGCCGCGCGATCTCGTCCCGGGATCGGGGGACCGGGACTCGGCGGTGCAGGTCGTTGGCGGTGATGTCCGCCATCTCCGCGCGGATGGCCGAGACCGGCGCGAGCGCCCGGCCCACGGCGAGCCAGGTCAGGGCCGCGACCAGCAGGAGCAGCGCCGGGATGCCGGGGAGCAGGAGGTTTTGCAGCGTCCGCAGCGCCTCCTCCGCGGGGAGCAGCGACGTCCTGGCCTGCACCACCAGCGTGCCCTCGGTGGTGTTCACGGGCATCGTCGCCAGGGTGAAGGAGCCGTCCGGTGCCCACCCGGCCTCCATCGCCCCGGCGGGCGCGGACTTGCTTATGATCACGCCCCCGACCGGCCCGGGCGCCGGTTCCGATGCCGGCCCCGGTTCCGGCGCCGGTGCGGCCACGGCCGGTGACGCGGACGCGGAAGGTGACGCGGACGCGGAGGGGGCCGCGTCCGTCCCGGCGCCGGCCGACCCGATCGTGGCGGGCGGGGAGGGGCGCCGGGCGGCCGTCCCGGCATCGGCCGGATCGGCCACGGTGACGGGACCGGCCGTGGCGGCGGGCAGGGCAGGCTTCCGGAAGATCTTGATATCCGGGTCCAGCGCCGGCTCCGCGAGCCGGGCGACGGTGAACGTCGTGGACCTGGTGGCGAGCATTTCGGCGGTGGCCCCGGCTCGGCGGGCGGCCTCGTTGGAGAGGCTCTTCTCCAGGTTGTCCGCGAGCACGCCGACGAGCACCGCCGCGGCGACACCCAGCGCCACGGCGACGATGGCCGTGGCCGCGAAGGTGGCTCTGAGCCGTACCGACATGCGTGACATCTCAGGCCTCCAGCCGGTAGCCGGCGCCGCGTACGGTCACGAGCGACGAGCGTCCGAACGGTGAGTCGATCTTCCGGCGGAGCGCGCTGATGTAGACCTCGACGATGTTCGGGTCGCCGTCGTAGGAGAAGTCCCACGCCTGGGCCAGCAGTTCGCTCTTGGAGACCACTTCGCCGGGTCGGCGGGCCAGACCGTGCAGGACCGCGAACTCCTTGGGGGTGAGGGAGATCTCCACCTCTCCCCGGCGGCAGCGCAGCCCCGCCGGGTCGATGACCAGGTCGCCGACCGCGATGGACACCGGCCTGGCCCGGCCGCCCCGGCGGACCAGCGCGCGCAGCCTGGCCAGCAGCACCACGTACGAGAACGGCTTGGACAGGAAGTCGTCGGCGCCGGTGTCCAGGGCTTCGGCCTCGTCGTGCACGCCGTCCTTGGCGGTCAGCATCAGGATGGGCGTCCAGTTCTCCGCGTCCCGGAGCTTGGCGCAGACGGTGTAGCCGTTCATCCGGGGGAGCATGACGTCGAGCACGATCACGTCGTACGGGTTCTCGGTCGCCATCCACAGCCCGTCGCGCCCGTCGTGGGCGACGTCCACCGCGAACCCCTCGCCCGCCAGCCCGTCCTTCAGGAGCTGCGCCAGGCGTTTCTCGTCCTCAACCAGCAGCACGCGCATGTCACCCAGCCTGCCGTAGATCACCTA
The DNA here is from genome assembly GCF_039534445.1 of Streptosporangium fragile. NCBI lineage: Bacteria > Bacillati > Actinomycetota > Actinomycetes > Streptosporangiales > Streptosporangiaceae > Streptosporangium > Streptosporangium fragile. Next base: position 28,803 of record NZ_BAAAVI010000057.1, read on the forward strand.
AAGCCAACCTGAAGACGGTTTCGGGCGCCTTCAGGCTGGGCTCAGGTGCCCGGTGTGAGTCTGTGATCTCCGGATCCATCCGCTGAACCAAGGGGAACACACATGCGTATCCGTCGTTTCCGCATCCTCGCCGCCGCGGCGCTGACCGCGGGAATCCTGATGTCCACGCTGACCGCGGCCAACGCCGACGACACTCCCGTCTCACCGAAGGACACCGTGTACGTCGAGTGCGAGGGCGGCGGCCGGGTGGCGTTGACGCGCGCGCTCACCGAGGAGGAGGTCAAGGAGCTTGCGAAGGCGGGCCCCGGAGCCGTGTCCGACGCGGTCCCGGCCGTTCCGGCCGTCCCGGCCGACGGGGCGGAGCCGGGCAAGGTGAAGATCGACAAGTTCAAGGTCGGCGAGCCGAAGGGAGAGGAGATCAGGACCTTCTCGATCACCAAGGCCGAGCCGGGGACGGAGCCCGGGGTGAAGGAGTTCCCGGACGGCGTCCCGTCCGCGGTCAAGGGTTCCGCGGGCGCGGTCCTGGCGGCTCCCGAGGGGATTCAGAAGGGTAAGGTCCTGGTCGTGCACGACAAGGACGGGTCCATCAAGTGCGCCACGTCGGGCGAAACGGCGGCTCCGGCGGCTCCGGCGGCTCCGGTGACGCCGGTGACGCCGGTGACGCCGGTGACTCCGTGAGCCGATGAGAGCTCTCTACCTGATTGGTCCGTCTTACGCGTTCGGCCCGGTTCGCGTGTCCGGAGTTGCGCGGAGGGGGCCGGGACCGGCTGTGCCGTACGGGGGACCGGCGCGGCTCAGCCCTCGGGGAAGCTGGGGTGCGGGCCGAGGGCCCAGTACTCGTAGAGACCGTAGCCGACCCGGCCGTCGTACTCGAAGCGACCGACCGCGTCGACGAGGCCCCACATGACGGCGGCGTCCCGGGGCAGGGTGTGGGTGACACCCTGGACCACCGGGCCGGGGCCCTGATACATCCCGTGCCTCCAGTCCGGTTCCAGGCCATATCCGGTGCCCACCATCAGGTGCACCGGGAGAACCGGGGTGCAGTGCACGTCGAAGGGCTTCCCGCCCGGCGGGGAGAAGGAGATCGTCGCCTCTCGTACGTCCCGGGTGCCCTCCATGTACGTGGGCCGGTACTCGGGACGGCCGAGATACTCCTCCTCGCCCTCCCTGGGCGAGCCGAACCCCCACACCCGAACCGCCTCCTCCAGCACCCGGCGGCCCTTGTCGTCCTCCTGGAGGATGCACAGGATGGCGTGGTCGTCGAACTGGATGGGCGCGTAGAGCCAGTAGAAGGTGGTCGCGTCGCGGGAGTGGATCCCCGGGGGCTCGGGTTCGCCGACCGGCCGGATGCCCCAGGAGCGGTCGCGGGTGCCCTGCCAGCGGTCGGGTGTGACCTCGACGCGCTCGTCGCCGACCAGGATGTGCCCGCTCCAGCGGCCGGTCTGGGCCAGCCGGGAGGAGTCGAACATCACCCGCTCCCGCCGGCGCAGGAAATGCCGCGGCTCCAGGGTGGCGGGGATCGTGCCCTCCCAGGTGAGGTCGTAGGACAGGCCGTGATCGTTGGGTTCGAGGACGATCCGCAGCCGCCTGAGCCCTTCGATCACCTCGATCCTGAACGGGCCGACGCTCGTGTCCATCCGGTCGCGGCCGAGCTCCCGGGAGGCCCGGACCACGCGGTGCAGGTCACGGTGGCGTACGCAGGCGAACGCGTCGCTGACCCCGAGGTTGGGGTACTGGCCGGCGCCGACGATGAGCATCAGCTCGTCGGAGCCGGCGTGGCAGTTGAAGTAGTACCGGTCGTAGAAGTTGCGGTCCGAGGTGGCGACGTGCCGCATCACCTCGGGCGACTGGTGGACGGGATAGTCGTCGAGGGGTGACAGCGACATCGGTGCTCCTTCGGCCTCGGGAACACGTTCTAACAAGCGCTTGGTGAACACGTCAATACGTGCGGCCCGGTCCATGACGGAGGACGGCCCGCACCGTGGTGGTGCGGGCCGTCCTCCGGTCGGCGCGTACGCCCCTGCTCAGCCGAAGGGTGTCACTCCCCGGTGTCAGGGCGTCTTCTTCGTGTTCGAGACCTGATCCGCCGTGGCGTCGACCTTGCCGCCGAGCTCGCCGGCCTTCGACTCGGTCGCCGACGCGGTCTCGGACGTCGTGCCGGAGATCTTCCCCGCCGCCGACTCCGTCTTCTCCCCGACCCACTGGGACGTCTCGGACGCGCCTTCCTTCAGCGTGTCCGCCCACTGCTCGGCGTTCCTCCGGTAGAGCGCGAGCCCCGCGGCGCCGATGGCGATGCCCGTCAGCAGCAGCATCACCGGCCATTTGCGGGACCTGGCGGTGGGAGTGGGGTCGATCCTGGCCGCAGCCTGGGACATCATCGCGCTCAGCTTCGGTGCGAGCTGATCCTCGATCGAGTGCGCGGCGGCGTCAAGCTTGGGCGCGGCCCACCCGCGTGCGACGATGATCTTCTCATTGATCTTCTCATTCGCCGCGTCACGCGCGTGGCTCGCCGCGTCACGGGCCTGGACGGCCATCGGGCCGACCCGATCCGCGGCTCTAGCGGCCTGAACCTTCACCTGGTTCAGCCGGTTCTCCGGTACAACGATCTTTACGTTGCGCTTTGCGAACAATGTACGAGGCACAACAATCCTCCCCATGTCGTTGGGGCCCCGTCGCCACCCCTTCCCGAACGAGGGCGGCTCAATCACGACGACCCATGGGAGGATGCTTGAGGGATCGGCCACGGCCGTAATAGTCACAACAGCACAAAAGCAACGCTTGTCCCAGGCTTTGCCTGATGACCCGAAAGGGACATACTGATCATGGCTGAAAAGTTGATCGCGAACCTCAACACCAACCGCGGCAGTGTGAAGGTTCAGCTCTTCCCGAATCACGCGCCCAAGACCGTGCGCAACTTCGTCGAACTCGCCGAGGGCACCCGCGAGTGGGTGCACCCGGAGACCGGAGAGAAGACGACCGCCAAGCTCTACGACGGCACGATCTTCCACCGGGTCATCGACGGCTTCATGATCCAGGGCGGCGACCCGCTGGGTCAGGGCGTCGGCGGCCCCGGCTACAAGTTCGACGACGAGATCCACCCGGAGCTCTTCTTCAACCGCCCCTACCTGCTGGCCATGGCCAACGCCGGCATCCAGTTCGGCCGCGGCACCAACGGCTCGCAGTTCTTCATCACCGTGGTGCCCACCCCGCACCTCAACGGCAAGCACACCATCTTCGGCGAGGTGATCGAAGGTCAGGAGGTCGTCGACGCCATCGCGAAGACCTCCACCGACGCCCGTGACCGGCCCACCGACCCCGTGGTCCTGGAGTCGGTGACCATCGAGCGCGTCCAGGGCTGACCGCTCGCCCGGCGGTCTCCCCGAGGGAGGCCGCCGCCCACACCTGTCCCGGCGGCCGCCCCGCATCCGGGTGCCGCACGCGCGCACCCGCATCCGGGCGCCGTACGCCTGACGGACGCCGCGCGCCCCTATCCCGGCGGCCGTGTACCTCCCGGCCACCCGTGCACCTCCCGGCGGCCGTGCACCCGGCCACCCGCACACCCGCAACCGGGTGGCCGTCCGTACCCCCACATTCGGATGATCGTCCGGCTCCCGCGCGACCGGGCCGGCGGAGGGCTCACCGTCAGCACGTGTACGGGTGCTCAGGATCATGAATAGGCTGGCAGTCTGTGGATAACAGCACGCTCGAAGGGGCCAGCCACACGTCATGACCACCCAGCCACCCACCGAGCCACCCACCGAGCCTGAGACCGCCGTCCCCACCTGTTACCGGCACCCCGGTCGCGAGACCTACGTGCGCTGTCAGCGCTGTGACCGTCCCATCTGCCCCGACTGCATGCGCGAGGCGGCGGTGGGCTTCCAGTGCCCGGAGTGCGTGGCGGAGGGCAACAAGACCATGCGGCAGGCCCGGTCCGTTTTCGGCGGCCGGGCAGTCATCACGCCTTATGCGACCTGGGCGTTGCTGATCGTCAACGTCCTGGCCTACGTCGCGGAGACCCTGCGCACAGACTGGGTGCTCGAGACCTTCCAGATGAACGCCTTCGACGTCTGGTACAACGGCGAGTGGTGGCGCCTGGTCACCGGTGCCTTCCTCCACAAGCCGCTGGTCAGCAGCTTCGCGCTCACCCACATCGTGTTCAACATGTGGGCGCTGTACGCCATCGGCCCCGAGCTGGAGCGGCGCCTCGGCTCGGCCCGGTTCCTGGCGCTCTACCTGCTCTCGGCGCTCGGCGGGTCCGTCGCGGTCTACCTCTTCGGCATCGCCGCGGTGGGCGCCTCGGGCGCGATCTACGGCCTGTTCGGCGCCCTGTTCGTGCTCGCCAAGCGGCTCGGCTACGACGCCCGGGGCGCCCTCTGGCTGATCGGCATCAACGCGGCGATCACCTTCCTGGTCCCCGGCATCAGCTGGCAGGGCCATCTCGGCGGGCTGGTCATCGGGTCCGTGGTCGCCGCGATTCTCGCCTTCGCGCCCGCGAAGAACCGCAGCGCGGTCCAGTGGGCGGGCTGCGCGGTGGTGCTGGTCGCGCTCGTCGCGCTCGTGCTGCTGCTGCCGCCGTTCACCGTCCTGGCCGAGCTGGGAATCTCCGGCTGAGCCGGCGCCTCGCCGAATCCACACCCTGATGCGTCCCCAGGGTGTGGATAACGCCTGTGGAAAAAGCTAACGCCAGCGGGTGGACAGGACCACACCGAGGATGATGAAAACGAACCCGATCAGCAGGTTCCAGTTCTGGAGCGTGCCCAGCAGGGGCGCGTTGGGCGCCACGTAGTAGGTGGCGATCCACAGGATGCCGATGATCCAGCAGCTCACCATGACGGGCGCCAGCCAGCGCGGGCTGACCTTGATCTGCTGGGCCGTCTGCGGCGGGGTGTAGATCGCCTTCTTGCGAGTCTTGGACTTTGGCACTGGGGTTCTCCTGCGTCAACCCTGCGCGGTCCGGATCTGCGCAGGCCATGTCAATGAGCGTAGTCGCTGGTGGGCGAAGACCGGTGTAAGAATAGTCGGCGCATGTGGGCCATGGCGATTCCGTATAGCCCCATTGTGGGGCAAACATAGGTTCAACCGGGCGCTCGCCGCCGGTCCGGCACGCCGGGCCGTCACTAGCCTGCTCCCATGAGAGCCGCGCTGAGAGTCACCGGAGAGCTGAGCCTCACCGCGGGCCTGGTCATCCTGATCTTCTGCGCCTACCTCATGTGGGGCACGGGAGCCTACACCGCCGGGCAGCAGACGCTGCTGCAGCAGCAGTTCCTCCAGGAGAAGGGGACGGACGAGCCCGCCAAGCTCGGCAGGATCCAGCTGGGCGGGGCGGTGGCGATGCTCGCGATTCCCAAGTTCGGTGACGACTACCGGTACGCCGTCGTGGAGGGTGTCGACTGGAGCAGGCTGCGCATGGGGCCCGGTCACTACCCCGGCACGGCGATGCCCGGGAAAGTAGGAAATTTCGTCCTCTCGGGGCATCGGACCACCTACGCCGCGCCCTTCAACCGCATCGACGAGCTTCGCCGGGGGGACGACATCGTGGTCGACGCCAGGGATGCCCGTTACACCTATCGCGTCACCGGCAAGCGCGTCGTCGCCCCCACGGAGCTCGACGTCATCGCCCCGGTCCCCGGCGAACCGGGACGCAAGCCGACCAAAGCCATGATCACCTTGTCCACCTGTCACCCGGAGTACTCCGCCGCCCAGCGGCTCATCGTCTTCGGCGAGCTGGACAAGCGCGAGGACCGCCTCGGATGACCAGGACGGGAAGTGTCATGTACGGATGGATCTGGCGTCTGCTCCCCGGCAACCCCGCGGCCAAGGCTCTCACCTCGCTGGTGCTGGCCGGTCTGGTCGCGGCCGTACTCTGGTATGTCGTGTTCCCCTGGCTCGAACCCCGTCTCCCGCTCGACCCGACCACCGTCGGCCGATGACCCGCGTTCTCGTCGTGGACAACCACGACAGTTTCGTCCACACCATCGTCCAGTACCTCCGGGAACTCGGCGCCACCTGTGACGTGCGCCCACGTGACCGCGTCGCGGCCGAGGACGCCGCCGGCTTCGACGGGGTCCTGATCAGCCCCGGCCCCGGCGCCCCGGAGGACGCCGGGGTGAGCGTCCCGCTCGTCGGCTTCTGCGAGGCCCGGGGCCTGCCGCTGCTCGGCGTCTGCCTGGGGCACCAGGCCATCGCGGTCGCCCACGGCGCGACCGTGGCCCGGGCCCCCGAGCTGGTGCACGGCCGCACCAGCGCGATCACGCACGACGGGCGCGGCGTCTTCGCCGGTCTGCCGTCTCCGGTGACCATGACGCGCTATCACTCGCTGGCCGTGCTGCCCGGAACGGTCCCGGAGATCCTCCAGGTGACCGCGACCACCGCCGACGGCGTGATCATGGGCCTGCGCCACCGCGCCGCACCCGTCGAGGGCGTGCAGTTCCATCCCGAGTCGGTGATCTCCGAGTACGGCCACCGGTTGCTCGGAAACTGGCTCGAAGGATTCGCGGGATCGGTGTAACACCGCCCCCTGCCTGGCCGATTGACCAGTGAGAGCCCTTCCGCCATCGCCCCCGAGTGGCGGAAGGGCTCTTTCGCGTTCCGGGGACGTTCCGGAGGCCCCGGAGAGCGCCGGAGCGCCGGAAGGATGCCGAGGTGCCCCGGGAGGGGGCGCCGGGGAGACGCCGGGGAGGGCTCCGGGAGACGGGGCATGCGAGGGGCGCCGGAGGGCTCCGGGAGGACGGGGCGTGCGGAGAGCCGGGAACGGAGAAGACCCCCGCGGTGGCGGGGGTCTTCGTCGCGCGGTGCGGGTCCGGCGCCGGATCGGTTGCCGGATCAGTTGCCGTCGAAGGGCGACTCACCGAAGGGGTCGCCCCCGTCGCCGCCGTCGTCCGACGGCTGGTCGTCGGGGAGGGTCGGCTGGTCGTCGGGGAGGGTCGGGTCCTCGGTCGGGTACGACGGCTCCTCGGTCGGCTCGGGGGCCTGGCCGCTGGAGACGACCAGCGTGATCGTCGTCCCCGGCTGCAGCTTGGTGCCCGGCTCCGGAGACTGGCTGATCACGGTGTCCTTGGGCAGGTCGCTCGGCTGCTCGACGACCTTCACCTTGAAGCCCGCGCTCCTGAGCATGTTCCGCGCGTCCCCGACCGTGAGGTTGGCCACGGGGGGAACCTCCACCGCCTCCTTGGGGGTGTAGATCCGGACGGTGCTGCCCTTGTTGGCCTTCCGGCCCGCGGCGGGCACGGTCTCGATGACGACGCCCTGCTTGCCCGCCGAGACCTTGGTCTGCACGCTGACCTTGAAGCCGGCGTCCTCCAGCTCCCTCGTGGCCTCCTCCGTGGTCATGTTGACCACGTTGGGCACCTCGACCTTCTCGATGCCCTTGGAGACCTTGAGCGTGACCTCGGAGCCCTTCTCGACCTCGGTGTCGGCCGGTGGATCGGTCTCGATCACCGAGCCCTTCTCCATCTCGTCGTCGAACGCCTCGACCGTCTTCACCTTCAGACCGAGGTCCGTGAGCGTCTTGGTCGCCGCGGCGACGGTCTGCGAGGCCACCGGCGGGATCGTCACCTTGCCCCCACTGGTGGGGGTGCCGGGCGAGCTGAGGAACATGTAGCCCACGCCGATGAACGCACCGATGATCAACAGGGGGACCAGGATCCACGCCGCGGTCTTGACCGCGGTGTTGCCGCCGCTCTGCTGGCGGCGGCGGCCGCTTCCGCGCTCGCTCCCGCGTCCGCCGGTCTCCTCGGTGCCGTACTCGTACGGCGGGACGACGGTGGTGCGCTGGGTGGCCGGGCCGTCCTGGGGCGGGGGAGCCTGCATGGTGCGGGTCGCGGCGCCGTAGTTGTTGGCCAGTGCCATCGTCTGGGCGTCCATCGGCATGCCGGACAGCGCCCGCTGGATGTCGGCCCGCATCTCCGCGGCGTGCTGGTAGCGCTGCGCCGGGTCCTTGGCCATCGCCTTGAGCACGATGGCGTCGGCCCACTTGGGGATGTCGGGGTCGATTTGCGAGGGCGGGATCGGGTCCTCGCGCACGTGCTGGTAGGCGATCGCCACGGGGGAGTCGCCGGTAAACGGCGGCTGACCGGTCAGCAGCTCGTACAGCACGCAGCCGGTGGAGTAGATGTCGCTGCGGGAGTCGACCCGCTCGCCGCGGGCCTGCTCCGGCGAGAGGTACTGGGCGGTGCCGATCACCTGGGCGGTCTGCGTCATCGTCGCGGCCGAGTCGGCCATCGCGCGGGCGATGCCGAAGTCCATCACCTTCACGTCACCGTTGCGGGTGATCATGATGTTCGCCGGCTTGATGTCGCGGTGGACGATGCCGCCGCGGTGGCTGTAGTCCAGCGCCCGCAGGATCCCGTCGACCAGCTCGGCCGCCCGCTCGGGAAGCAGCCGGCGGTCCGCCCGGAGCAGGTCGCGCAGCGTGCGGCCGTCGACGTACTCCATCACGATGTAGGGCACCGGTGCGCCGTCGGAGACGTCCTCGCCGGTGTCGTAGACCGCGACGATGGACGGGTGGTTCAGTGACGCGGCGGACTGCGCCTCCCGGCGGAAACGCGCCTGGAAGATGTGGTCCCTGGCCAGGTCGGCGCGGAGGGTCTTGATGGCCACGATCCGATCCAGCCGGATGTCTCGGGCACGATAGACCTCGGCCATGCCGCCACGCCCGACGACGCCGTCAAGCTCGTAGCGGTCGCCGAGGCGTCGAGGCTGAGTCATTTCCTGCACTGTCCCTTACCGTTCATCTTGGGTGCCGGTGAGCTCTTGGGCCACCGGTGTCCATCATCGACCCGTTCCCGCATCACGTCTCCCCGTTCGGCGGGTCTGATTCGCCGGAATCGGGAGTCGCGCTCGGTATGGGGCTCGGTGTCGCCGTCGGGGCGGTGGGGGTGGGGCTCGGAATCGTCGGGCTGGGGGTGGGGCTGGGGCTGGGGGGTGCTGACGTGCTCGGCCGGACCGAGGGCGTGGCCGATGTGCTTACGGTAGCCGACGGCGTGACCGTAGGGCGGATCGACACTGTCGGCACCACCGGTGGCCTGTGCGTCGGCGACTTGCTCCGGGTCGGCCGGGCCGTCGGCGTCGCGGTGGTCGCCGGGCCCGTCCGGACGACGGGCTCTCTGGGGCCGGTGTCTCCGGGCTGGTCCGCCGCGTCCCTGACCGCCAGCGCGCCCAGTCCGACGGCGGCGGCGCAGCCCGCGACCGCGGCGACGATCACGGTCGCCCTGCGCCGGCGGCGGTCGCGCGGGGAGTGCGCGCCGCCCGGGGCCTTCGGCCCCGTGCCCGCGCCCGCGCCCGCGCCCGCGCCCGTGCCCGCACCCAGGCCGGCATCCGCACCCAGGCCGGCGCCCGTGCCCAGGCCGGCGCCCGTGCCCCTGCCGGGGCCAGGGACCGCACCCGCGCCCGGTTCCGGGACGTCGGCGAGCAGCGGCGTGACCTCCCGGGGCCACTCGGACGCGGGCTCCGCACGCCAGCCCGACGGGTCGGTGAGCGTGGCCAGGTCGGCGGCGCCGGTCGCGGCGGGCCCCTTGAGCAGCGCGTACGCCCGCCGCGACAGCTCCTGGGCGCCGGCCGGACGGCGCGCGGGATCCTTGGACAGACACGCCATCACCAGCTCGCGCACCCGCACCGGCACGTTCTCCGGCAGCGGCGGCGGAGGCTCGTTGAGGTGCATGAGCGCGATCGCCACCTGGTTCTCGGCCCGGAAGGGCGGCCGGCCCGCGAGGCACTCGTAGGCGACCACGCCGAGCGAGTAGATGTCGGTGGCGGGCGTGAGCGGCACGCCGGAGGCCTGTTCGGGGCTGACGTACTGGGCGGTGCCGAGCAGGGTGCCCGTCTGGGTGACGGAGGTGGCCTCCATCACCCTGGCGATGCCGAAGTCTGTGATTTTGATCACACCGGTCCCGGTGACCAGGAGGTTGCCCGGTTTGACGTCGCGGTGGATGATCCCCGAGCTGTGCGCGGCGTGCAGCGCCATGGCCGTCTGGTAGACGATCTCCAGGGTCATCTCGGTGCTCAGGCTGCCGTCACGCGCCAAAATGGCGGCCAGCGACTCGCCGCGGACCAGTTCCATCACCAGGTACGCGACGCCTTCGGCCTCCCCGTAGTCGAAGACCTGTGCGATGCCGGGGTCGGCCAGCCCGGCGGCGATGCGGGCCTCGGCGCGGAAGCGCTCGCGGAACGCCGGATCGGCCGCCATGTGCTGACGCAGCAGCTTCACGGCGACCTCCCGGCCGAGCAACTCGTCCTTGGCCCGCCACACCTCACCCATGCCGCCCGAGGCGATCCGCCCCAGCGGGCGGTATCGGCCCCCGAGCAACGCGGTCATCTACCCAGCACCGCTTCCATCACGCTCTTGGCGATCGGCGCGGCGGTGCGACCGCCGGAGGCGTCGTCGCCGGCGCTCCCGGACTCGACGATCAGCGCGACCGCGACCTTGGGGTCTTCGGCGGGGGCGAAGGAGATGAACCACGCGTGGGGCGCCCGGCCCTGGGCGGTCTCGGCGGTGCCGGTCTTGCCGCCGACCGTCACGCCCGGGATCTGCGCGGAGCTGGCCGTGCCCAGGTTGACGACGTTGACCATCATCTCCTTGAGCTTGCGCGCGTTGTCCTCGCTCATCGCGGTGGTCAGCTCGTCGGGGTCGGCGCTCTCGATCTCGTTCCCCTCGGCATCCGCGATCTTGTTGACCAGGTACGGCTTCATGACCACGCCGTCGTTGGCGATGCCCGCGGCGATCATGGCCATCTGCAGCGGGGTCATCTGGTTGCTGCGCTGGCCGATCGAGGTCTGGGCGAGGGCCGCCTGGTCCTCCTCGGGGCCGATGTCGCTGTTCGCGACCGCCAGCGGGATCTCCACGGACTCGCCGATGCCGAACTTGGCCGCCTGGTCCTTCAGCGCGTCGTAGCCGAGCCCCATCGCGATCTTGCCGAACGGGGTGTTGCAGGACTTCTCCAGCGCGTACGAGAGCGTCACGCGCCCGGAGCCGCACGCGGCGCCGCCGGAGTTGGGCAGGTCGTGCGTGGTGTTGGGCAGGTCGAGCACCTGCGGGGCGTCGACCTGGGTCTGCGGGCCGAGGCTGTCGTCGCTCTCCAGGTACGCCGCCATGGTGACGACCTTGAAGGTCGAGCCCGGCGGGTAGGTGCGCTCGATCGCCCGGTTCAGCAGCGGCTGGTCCTTGTTCTCGGCCAGCTTGTTGTAGGCCGCGTTGACCTCGCCCTTGTTCGCCTTGGACAGCGGGTTCGGGTCGTAGGTGGGGATCGAGACCATGGCGAGGATCGCCCCCGTCTTCGGCTCGATCGCGACCAGCGCGCCCTTCTTGCCGCTGGCGCCCAGCGCCTTGTACGCCGCCTCCTGCGCCCTGGGGTTGATCGTCAGGTCGACGTTGGCGCCCTTGGTCTGCTTGTTGGTGAACAGGTCGATGCTCCGCCGGATCAGCAGGTCGGCGCTGGATCCGTCGAGCAGGTCGTTCTCCGCCTGCTCGATGTCACGCTCGCTCTCGGGGGCGAAGAACCCGGTGATGGGCGCGTAGACCTTGCCCTCGGGGTAGCGCCGCGCGTAGCGGAATTCGTTGTCGCCGGTGTCGATCGACTCGGCGAGGACCTTGTCGCCCGCGGTGATCCGCCCGCGCTCGACCTCGTAGCGGGCGTAGAAGTTGCGGGTGTTGCGGGAGTCGGTGCGCAGCTCGTCGGCCCGCACGGCCTGCAGGTAGTTCACGTTGATCATGAGCAGGCCGAACATGACCATGCAGGCGAAGGCCGCGCGCTTGAGGGGACCGTTCATCGCTGGAACACCTGCGTCATTCCTTCGTCCTGGATGGCCTGGGGCGGAGGCTTCCTCGCCGTATCTGACATCCGTACCAGCAGCGCGATAAGGATCCAGTTAGCCAGCAGCGCCGAACCACCCTGCGACATGAACGGGGTGACCAGGCCGGTGAGCGGGATCAGGTTGGTGACGCCGCCGACGATGATGAAGACCTGCCAGGCCAGGATGAACGACAGACCGCCCGCCAGCAGCTTGGAGAACGGCTCGCGGGCCGCGATCGAGGTGCGCAGACCGCGCTCCACCAGCAGGGCGTACATCATCAGCAGGGCCATCAGCCCGGTCAGGCCCAGCTCCTCGCCGACGGCGGGGAAGATGAAGTCGGAGATGGCCAGCGGGATGAGCTTGGGGTGGCCCTGGCCGAGGCCGGTGCCGAGGATGCCGCCCTCGGCCATGCTGAACAGGCCCTGCATGAGCTGCTCGCTGCCGCCGACCTTCTGGTAGAGCTCGGGGTCCTCCGGGTTGAGGAAGACCTCCCACCGGGCCTGCACGTGGCTGAAGATCATCCCGGCGAGGATCGCGCCGCCGACGAAGAGCAGGATGCCGATCAGCACCCAGGAGGTGCGCTGGGTGGCGATGTAGAGCATCACGATGAACGTGCCGAAGATCAGCAGCGAGGAGCCGAGGTCCTTCTGCAGGATCAGCACGCCGAGGCTGAGCCCCCAGGTGATGAGGATCGGCCCGAGGTCGCGGGCGCGGGGCAGGTCGATGAAGAGCAGCCGCCGCCCGGCCAGCGCCAGCACGTCGCGCTTGGCCACCAGGTAGCCGGCGAAGAAGACGATCAGCGCGAGCTTGGCGAACTCGGCGGGCTGGAGCTGGCCCAGGCCCGGGATGCCGATCCAGATGCGGGCGCCGTTGATCTCCTGGCCGAGGCCCGGGATCAGCGGTGAGACCAGCAGGAACAGGCCGAGGGCCCCCGAGGTGTAGGTGAGCCGCTGCAGCGCCCGGTGGTCGCGGAGCACGATCAGCGTCACGGCGAACAGCACCACGCCGACCGCGGTCCACAGCAGCTGCGTGTTCGCCGAGGCGCCGAACGCGTCGGCCTCCTCCAGGCGGTAGATCATCACCAGCCCGAGGCCGTTGATCAGCGTCACCAGGGGGAGGATCAGCGGGTCGGCCCAGGGGGCGAACTTCGCCAGCACCAGGTAGGCGGCGAGCATGAAACCGCCCAGGCTGAGCCCGTAGGTGAGCATGCCGGAGGGGATCTGCCCGTCGATGGCCAGCCCCACGTTGGCGTACGCGCCGAGTGTGATCAGGACAGCGAAGGCGAGCATCGCCAGCTGCGCGACGCGCCGTTTGGCCGGCATGAGAACAGGTTCGACGCTTGGGGTGCTCATCTGTCTACTGTGACCTTGGGGGTTCGGGGGTCCGCGGGGCCCTTGAGGTTCCGGTGGTCGCCGAAGCGGTCGCGGAGGCGGAGGCGGAAGGCTGAGGGGTCGGCTCGGCCTTGTCGCCGGACTTGCTCTTGAGCTCCTCGATCTTCCTCAGGCCCGCTTCGACGTTGTCGACGGGGATGCCGTCGCGGACCTGGCCCTGCTGGAACGCGCCAAGGGCCGAGAGTGGCTCCGTGGTGCTCTGGGCGACGTCGAAAAGCTCGAAAGGCCCCAGATTGGTCTTCACACCCTGAAAAACCACGATCTCGTTACCTCTGGCCCCGACGAAATACTGGTCCTGCAGCCACTGACTGCCGAAGTACCAGCCTAGGCCGCCACCGACGATGACGACGCCGCCCGCCGCGGCCAGAAGCGGCCATCGCCGGCGGCGTCTGACCGGTCGCGCGGCCGCCCTGACGACCGGTTCGTCGTCGCCGTCGTCGGCGACGACGGGCTGCGGCATGGTGATCGCACTGGCCCGTCCCGCGGGGGTGTCGGGCGGGTGCGGCCGCGCCATGGTCGATCCGGCGGCGCCCACCACGGCGGCCTCGCCGGCCTGGGCGGCCTGGGCGGTGCCCTCGTCCACCTCCAGCACGTCGGCGAGCACGCAGGTGATGTTGTCGGGGCCGCCGCCGCGGTTGGCCAGGTCGATGAGCGTGCGGACCACTATGTCGGGGTCGTCGATCGTGGTGAGCGTGTGGTGCAGGGTCTCCGCGCTCACCACCCCGGACAGGCCGTCGGAGCAGAGCAGGTAGCGGTCGCCGATCTGGGCCTCGCGCAGCGACAGGTCGGGGTCGACCTCGCCGCTGCCGTCGAGCGCCCGCAGCAGGATGGACCGCTGCGGGTGGGTCGCGGCCTCCTCCTGGGTGATCCGGCCGTCGTCCACCAGCGACTGCACCAGGGTGTGGTCGTGGGTGATCTGGTAGAGCTCTCCCGCGCGGAGCAGGTAGGCCCTGGAGTCGCCGACGTGGACCAGGGCGACCCTCGTCCCGGACCAGAGCATGGCGGTCAGGGTGGTGCCCATGCCCTTGAGGCTGGGGTCGCGGCCGACCATCTCGTGCAGCTTGCGGTTGGCGTCGCGTACCGCCGCCTCGATGGCGCTGAGCAGGTCACCCCCCTGCGCGTCCACGTCGAGCGAGGACATTGCGGCGATGGCGACCGAGCTGGCCACCTCGCCGTGTGCGTGGCCGCCCATACCGTCCGCGACGGCAAGCAGGCGACCGCTGGCGTACGCCGAGTCCTCGTTCCCTTCGCGGAGGAGGCCGACGTCCGAGCGGGCGGCGTAACGGAGTGCGATGGTCATTTGCGCAATTCGATGACGGTCTTACCGATGCGGATCGGAACGCCGAGCGGCACCGGAGTCGGACGGGTGACTTTAGAGCGGTCGAGGTATGTGCCGTTGGTCGAACCGAGATCTTCCACGATCCACTGACCGTCCTGAGGGAAGAGCCGGGCATGCCGGCTGGAGGCGTAGTCGTCGCTGACCACCAGAGTCGCGTCGGTCGCCCGGCCGATGGTGATGGGAGCCTCCGAGAGGGGGATGATGGTGCCCTGTAGGGGGCCGCCGACGACGACCATCTCCCGGGGCTCCCCCTTCTTCGATTTGGCCACCGGTTTCACCGGTTTGGGGACCTTGCGCGGGGAAACGGCGGCGGGGCTCTGGGATCCGAACAAGTCTGTCCGGATCACGCCGACCGCGGCAATCACGAAGAACCACAGCACCGCGAGGAAGGCGAGCCGGATCAGCAGCAGCGTGAGCTCGGACATGGACCGTCTGTTTACCTTTAATCGCGCCGGAAAACCAGAGTCGTTCGCCCCAGCGTCACGCGAGTGCCGTTCTGGAGCTCGACCCGGCGAACCGGCTGGCCGTTGACGAAAGTGCCGTTGGTGGAACCGAGGTCGACGAGTGCGACCGTGGGGCCCTCCACGCGCAGCTCGGCGTGGTGCCGGGACACGCCCGGGTCGACCAGCCGGAGATCGCAGTCGGTGCCCCTCCCGAGGAGGGTAACCGGTGTGGTCAGGTCGAAGGACCGCTGTCCCTGCGGGTCGTCCTGGGTGGAGACCAGCAGGCGGGGACGGCCGGGGAAGGCGTGGGTCCGGGCCGGGGGCACGTCGCTCACCGGCTGGCGGATCTCGTCCTGTTCGACCGTCGCGCCGCGGATCACCCCCGAGCGGATGCGGAACAGCCCGACCGCGAGGTCGTCGGCCGTCTCGAAGCGGACCCTGACCGGCCCCACGAAGGAGTAGCCCTGTTCCTTGGCGTACTCCCTGGCGAGGTTGGCCAGCTCAAGGCCGATGCTGTCGGCGTACACCTCCAGGCGCTCGCTGTCGGTCGTGGACAGCTCCACCACGAAGTCGTTGGGCACGAGAGTGCGCCCCTGCGCGACGATCGCAGCCCGCTCGTCCATCTCCCGTTGGACCGCGCTGGCGACCTCGACCGGCTGAAGGTCAGATTTGAACGCCCGCGCAAAGGCCCCTTCAACCAAGCCTTCGAGCCTCCGCTCGAAACGCTGCAGGACTCCCACCGGGTACCTCCCCTCCTCCGTCTATATGGTCGCGGCCGCTCGGGGCTCGTCGGCTCGTTCCCTGCTCCTCCGCACCCGCCTGCTCCGCTTCGCATCTAGGAGGATCGTATCCGGGTTCATGGGTACCGGCAGATTCGTGCTAGTGTTTCGTCCGCACCCAACAAAGGGCGGGTGGCGGAACGGCAGACGCGCACGGTTCAGGTCCGTGTGTCCGAAAGGACGTGAGGGTTCAAATCCCTCCTCGCCCACCGGTTCAAGGCCCCGGTCTCGCGGAAAGCGAGACCGGGGCTTTGTCGTTCTCCCGGGGGCCCCGTATGCGTCGGGGTCGCCCGAGCGATTCCGCGCAGGGGCGAGTGGATGGTCGGTCACGGCGGTCGCTCGTTTCGTCGTGGGGGGCTTCACTGGTCACGCATGGATCTTGTGGTTGCGAGCCGGCATGACCATGCGTCCACGTTTCTAGAGAATCGCGCTTGTCGATCACTTTCGGATGACTTGCACTGGTCTGCGCGGGCCTGGATGGGCCCCCTAATTACGCTGACAGAGAAAATGGCCGGAGGAGATCTCTCCCCGGCGGTGATCCGTTCGGTGAGCGGGCGGCCGCCGTGGACGGCCGGGCGGGCGTCAGTCATGGGCCGCCGGGCGGGCGTCACGGCGGGACACGAGGACCTCCGTGCGCGGTGTGGAGCCCGGACACCTCCACCGCAACGGAGGTCCTCGCCGTCGACCAAGCCCTGCCGCCGGCGACGTCCGTGACCGGCACGGCTAGCGGGTGGCGAGCACCCGGACGTCCAGCAGCTCGCCGAGCAGGTCGGTGAGGCTCACCATGCCGACCGCCTCGTCGTTCCCGTCCGTGATCAGACCCACATGGGCGCGGGCGTCCTGCAGGACGTAGACCGCCTCGGGGATGGTGGTGGCCTTCGCCAGCCGGGGCACCGGGCGGGCGAGTTCGGCGGGGCTCGCCTCGGGTCTCACCAGGGCGTCCCTGACGTGCACCACGCCCAGGACGTCACCGGGCCGGCCGGAGGTGACCAGCAGGCGCAGGTGCCCGGTGTCCGCGGCGATCTCACGCACCCGCGAGCCGGGCGCGTCCGCGGCCACCGAGACGACCTTCGCCAGGGGCAGCATCAGCCGCTCCACCGGCTGCTGGTGGACCCGCAGGGCCCGGGTCAGCAGGTCGTGCTCGTCGCGGTCGAGCAGGCCCATCCGGCCCGACTCGCCCACCAGCATGGCCAGCTGGACCGGGGTCCTGGTGGTGGCCAGCTCGTCGCGGGGATGCACGCCGAACAGCCTGAGAATCCCGTTGGTCAGGCCGTTCAGCGCGGCGAGCATCGGCCGGACCACCCGGGTGAAGCCGCGGAACGGCAGGGCCAGGCCCATCGCCGCGAGCTCGGGGTGGGTCAGCGCCCACGACTTGGGAGCCATCTCGCCGACCACCATGTGCAGGAAGGTGACCAGCGCCAGCGCGATGAACAGCGCGATCGGGACCCGGAACGACTCGGGCACGCCGACCGCGGCGAAGACCGGCTCCAGCAGGTGCTCGATGGCCGGTTCGGTCACCATGCCCAGGCCGAGCGAGCAGAGCGTGATGCCCAGCTGCGCCCCGGCCAGCATCAGGGACAGCTCCCTGCCGCCGCGTACGGCGGCGCGGGCGGCGATCCGGGTCAGCCGTCCTCCCCTGGCCGCCAT
Organism: Streptosporangium fragile; assembly: GCF_039534445.1. Taxonomy (NCBI): domain Bacteria; kingdom Bacillati; phylum Actinomycetota; class Actinomycetes; order Streptosporangiales; family Streptosporangiaceae; genus Streptosporangium; species Streptosporangium fragile. Next base: position 46,189 of record NZ_BAAAVI010000057.1, read on the forward strand.
CTCCTCCACCCGGTGCCTGCGGGCCGAGATCACCGCGAACTCGGCGGCGACGAAGAAGGCGTTGCCGATCAGCAGGGCCACGCCGATCAGCAGGGCGGCGGTGGTGCTCATCGTCCCTCCACCCCGCCCCGCCCGTGCACGGCCGTTCCGGGGCCGGGCTCGGCCGTCCGGGTCGGCCGGGCTGCCCACGGCGTCCGCGACGCGGCCATCGCCGGCTCGTCCGTTCTTCCGCCGTCCTGCTGTCTTCTGCCGTTCCGCCGGTCGCCCTCCGGCCCGGAGCCGTCGCCGGCCGGGCTCCCGGCATCACCGGAGTCGCCGGATTTCCCGGGGCCGGCAGAACCCGTGACGTCACCGGGCTCCGTGGAGCCGGTGGAACCCGCGGAGCCGCCGGACTCCGCGGAGCCGCCGGAACCACCGGAGCCGTCCCCGTCCAGCTCGGCGAGCGCCAGCCGTACCCACTCGGGCACCCGGCGCTGCACCGACAGCACGGTGAGGACCGCGTCCTTCTCGTCGACGCCGTCGTCTTCCAGGAGATCGTGCTCCATGGTCAGCGTCACCGTCACCCGGTCGCCGGGCTCGGCCATCCGGCCGAGGACGGCGAGCACGAGGCCGGCGACGGTGTCGTAGTCGTCGCTCTCGGGCAGCGGCAGCCCGGTGGCGCGCTCGATCTCGTCCAGCCGGAGCGTGCCCGGCAGGTCCCACGTGCCGTCGTCGTTGGCGACGACGCCCGCAGGCTCCTGGTCGTTCTCGTCGATCAACTCGCCGACCAGTTCCTCGGCGAGGTCCTCGACGGTGACCACACCTGCCAGGCCGCCGAACTCGTCGATGACGCACGCCATGTCGTCGCGGGCGGTGCGCATGCGTTCCAGCACGGCCGGGAGCGGCAACGAGTCGGGGACCAGCAGCGCGGGACGGGTGATCTTCTCCAGCGGGCCGTCGGTCAGGCCGGACCTGAGCAGTTCCCGCACGCCGGTCACCCCCACCACGTCGTCGCCGTTGTGGTTGCAGAGCACTGGGTAGCGGGAGTGGCCGTGCTCGCGGACGGCCTCCATCAGGTCGGAGATCGGCCGGTCGTCCCGGAGCAGCACCAGGCGGGGGCGCGGCACCATGACGTCCTCGGCGGTGCGGTCGCCGAACTCCAGCGCCCGCTCCAGCAGCTCCGACAGCCGCGGCGGCAGGTCACCCGACGTGGCGGACTCGGAGATGATCCGGGACAGCTCCTCGGGGCTGGCGCCGTGCTCCACCTCCTCCACCGGCTCCACGCCGACGCGGCGCAGCAGGCCGGTGGCGGCGGAGTCGAACAGCCGGATGACCGGTCCGGCGACCTTCAGGTAGACCAGCGTCGACCGGGCGAGGAACTTGGCCACCGGCTCCGGGCGGGCGATGCCCAGGTTCTTGGGGGCCAGCTCGCCGAGCACCATCTGGACGACGGTGGCGAACGCGACGGCCAGCGCCACCGCGATGCCCGGAACGGCGGCCCCGGGCACGCCCACGGCCGTGAGCCCGGGACGGATGACCGTGGCGATGGCGGGTTCGGAGATGAAGCCGACGAGCAGCGCGGTCACGGTGATGCCCAGCTGCGCGCCCGACAACATGAACGACAGGCGCCCTGTCACTTGCAGCGCCTTCTCTGCGGCCGCGTCACCGGCGTCGGCCTGTTCGCGCAGCACGCCGCGGTCCGCAGCGACGAAGGCGAACTCCTGGGCGACGAAGTAGCCGGTGGCGAGAGTGAGGAGGAGTACGGCCAGCAGGCCTAGAGCCGTGTTCACCGGGTGGCTCTCCCGGGTTGATCAGCGGTTCCCGTGCCTTCGCACGGGCAGGTACTCCACGGATCGGGAGCGGACACGATCATCCTTTCGAGCAGAGGTAGTCCTCTACCGTAACGATGCAGATGGCGGTCGATGTTTCCGGATGGGCTGACGATCACATTGTTGGTACCTGACAACCCTTCTGCGTACTTTTACATAGGGAAACCTTGACGAGGGGTCTCCACGCGCGAGGGCCGCGGCGTAGCGTCGATAATGACGTTTTCACCGGAGAACGAGAAGTGGCGGAACACGACGTGCCTGACTGGCCGGGAAACGACGACCCCACCCGTGCGCTCCCACCGATCGCGTCCGAGCCCGAGCAGCGACGCGCGGCCGGGCAGCCCGCGCACCCCAGGCCGAGCGGGCTCGGGGCGCCCTCCCGGGGTGCGTCGTCCTCAGGGGGCCGGGCACCCGTTCGTGAGGGGGCGCCCGTTCACGGGGAGGCACCGCCCCGCCCGGGGTCCTCGCGGGTGTACGGCAAGGCGCGGTCGGGCGCCGGCCCGGTCAAGCCGATGCGCGGATCCTCCGCACCGCCCGCCGACGGCCCGGCCGTCTCCTCCGGCGGCTCCGCCGGGGGCTCCGGGGGCGGGATCCGCCTGGGAGGCTGGCGGCCCAAGCGTCCGGGCAGGCTGATCGCGCGCGTTCTCGCCGGTCTGGTCGCCGTCCTGCTGGTCCTGACCGTCGTCGGGTACTTCATGATCAACTCCCGGCTGGAGCGGATCGACGCGCTCGGTGACTACGAGGGTCGCCCCGCCGACGGCCCCGGCACCAACTGGCTGCTGGTGGGCTCCGACAGCCGCGCGGGCCTGACCGCCGCCCAGCGTAAGAAGCTGGCCACCGGCAAGGCCGTCGGCCGCCGCACCGACACGATGATGCTGCTGCACATCCCCGACGGCGACGGCAGGCCGACCCTGGTCAGCCTCCCCCGCGACTCGTACGTGCCGATCGACGGCCACGGCAGCGGCAAGCTCAACGCCGCCTACTCCCTCGGGGACAACGGTCCCAAGCTGCTGGCCAGGACCGTGGAGAAGGTCACCGGGGTCCGGATCGACCACTACATGGAGATCGGCTTCGCCGGTTTCGTGGGCATCGTCGACGCCATCGGCGGCGTCGAGATCGACGTCAAGCAGGCCATCAAGGACCCCAAGGCGGGGATCAACCTGAAGAAGGGCCGGCAGGTGCTGGACGGCGGCACGGCCCTGGGCTACGTCCGCACCCGGGCCACCGGTGCCGTCCCCGACTTCGAGCGGACCCAGCGCCAGCGTCAGTTCTTCTCCGCGGTGGTGAAGAAGGCCGCCAGCCCCGGCGTCCTGCTCAACCCCTTCCGCTCCGTCCCGCTCGCCTTCAGCGCCGCCGACTCGGTGTCGGTCGGCGAGGAGACCGGCGCCTTCGACCTGCTCTCCCTGGGGCTGGCCATGGGCGACAACCCGGTCACCACGGCCGTTCCCATCGGCTCCCTGCCCACCATCAACGGCCAGTCCGTCGTCAAGTGGGACCGGGAGAAGGCCCTGCGCCTGTTCGACGCCCTCGCCGAGGACAAGCCCGTCCCCAAGGACGTCCTCAGCAAGTGACGTCCCGCGGCCCGGCGTTCCGCGCGTGCCCGTCCTGCCGGCTCCCGGCGGGCACGCGGGGGGCTCCGGCGCGAGCTCAGCCCGAGCCTCCGGAGGATCCGGCGACGACGGCTCCGGCGATCACCGCGCTCATGACGGCGGCGTTGACAGCGGCGATGGTCTTGGCGACCGCCTCGCCCGCCCAGCGGCCTTCGGTGATCTCCTTGATCCGCTCCTTGCTCGCGCCCGGGAACGCCTTACGGTCGATCCTGGCGGCGTGCAGGATCGCGATCAGGACGGCGATCCGCTCGTCGGGGTCGGCCCCCGACAGCACGTCCCGCACCCGCTCCCGGACGCCCCGCTCGACGCTCGGGTCGCGTTCGGGGTAACGGGTGCTCGGAAAGATCCCCAGGACCCGGCGCTGCTCCTCGCCGAGCACGCCCCGCTCCGTCAGGCGCGACAGCAGGCGCCTGCGGAGCTTGGCCGAGGTGAGCCGCCGCACCCACCATTCGGGCTTGCGCGTCTTCGGCTCGGCCACGATCCTGGCCAGTGTCGTGTCGAGCTCCTCGTCGCCGGTGGGAGCGCCGTCACGGACGGTGACCTTCCGGTCCGCGAGGTCGATCCGGCCGCCGACGGCCAGCTCGGCCAGAACGGCCCCGCCAACCGCCGCGTCCAGCTCCGTCGAGCTGACCAGCTGCCTGCCCTCCCGCTCGTCGTACGCGAGAAGAAGCACTTCCTCAGCGATTGTCGTCATCATTCGACACTACATCGCGGGCTTTCGGCGCCTCGGGAGGAGCGTTCCGCACGCGTAAGCACTCCGTAAGCGATGAGGGCCCTCACCCGGGATAGCGTCGACCCGAGGTCGGAGGGACATCATGAGGATCAAGAGACTGCTCAGGCACCCCGCCACATGGGTCGCCGCGGCGTTCGCCGCCGTCGTGTTCGGCGTCGCGCTCTACCTGTTCCAGCCGTGGCGCCTGTTCACCACCGTCGAGGTGAACGAGGCCCTGCCCGTCGTGGCCGAGTCGCCCGGGTCCGCGGCCGCGCCGCAGGGGGACGGGACGAACACCCCGCCCGCGGCCGCCCAGGATCCGAAGACCCTGGCCACGGGCACGTTCATCTCCCACGAGCACGAGACCCGGGGGCGTGCCAAGGTGCTGGAGCTGGCCGACGGGAGCCGGGTGCTCAGAATCGAGAACCTGAACACCTCCGACGGCCCCGACCTGCGGGTCTGGCTGAGCGACCAGCCCGTCAAGGAGGGCACCGCCGGGTGGTTCAACCTCGACGACGGCAAGCACCTGGAGCTGGGTGAGCTCAAGGGCAACAAGGGGAACGCCAACTACGCCATCCCCGCGGGCGCCGATCTCGACAACCTGAAGACGGTCACCATCTGGTGCAAGCGCTTCAGCGTCTCCTTCGGTGCCGCGGCCCTGAAGGCGGGCGCGGCCTGAGGAGGCACGGCTCCGGAGCCGGGTGCCGTGGCCCGGAAGGACGTGGTCCCGGAGCCGGGCGCCGCGGTCTGAGGCGCCGTGGCCCGGAGCGCCGCAGGTCCGGCGGGGAGGGCAGCGCTCATCACGCATGCGGCGGCTCGGCCGTCGTCACGGCCGGGTAACCTACCCGGCCGTGCGGCACCGTGCCGCGTTCTCCCCGTTCTCCCCGGGCCGGAGTCCGGGGTCTCCGCGTCCAAGGAGATTCGATGAGTGTTTCGCAGGAACTGCATGCCATCGGCCGCCCCCTCGTCGACGTGCAGCTCGCGCACCCGACGGTGGCCGGCATCGCGAGGGGTGACCTGCCCGAGCCGGTCTTCCGGTCCTGGCTGGAGCAGGACTACCTGTTCCTGCTCGACTACGTGCGCGTCTTCTCCCGGCTGGCGTGGCAGGCCCCCGACGGGCACCTGGGCGATCTGGTGGACCTGGCCCACGCCACCTTCCACGAGGAGCTGAAGCTGCACCGGTCGCTCTCGGCGGAGTTCGGCGCCGACCTCGGCGGGGCGAAGAAAGGCCCGGCCTGCGCGGCCTACACGGCCTTCCTGCTCGACTCCGCGGCCTCCTACGCCGACGGCCTGGCCGCGCTCTACCCCTGCATGTGGGGCTACTCGACACTCGGCCGCATCCTCGCGGAGAACCCTCCGGCCGAGCCGCGCTACCGCGCCTGGGTGGACACGTACGCCGATCCCGGCTTCGCCGCGCTGACGGAGCGCATCGCCGTGATGATCGACGAGGCCGCCCCCGACCTCGACCGGGCCAAGGCTCTGTTCACCCAGGGCATGGCCCACGAGCTGGCCTTCTGGGACGTGCCCTGACCAGGCGCGCAGGCGCCGCCGCCGGGTGAGGGCGCGACCCGGCCCGGTGAGGCGGTCACCGGGCCCACGGCGGCAGGATGGTCCGTCCGTCCAGGGTCGCCGTGATCCCGGCCGAGGTGCACACCACGGCGGTGGCCCGGTCGGTCGGGGAGCCGTTGCGGATCGAGAACGGGACGCCGGGCGGGAGGATCAGCGCGTCCCCCGCCTCGATCACGTGCTCGACGCCTCCGATGACACCCACGATCCGCCCCGACTGGGCGACGAACACCTCCTCGCGGTCGACGCTGTGCTCCATTCCCGCCGCGCCCGGCTCGATGGCGAACGACCAGACGGCCAGTTCCGAGGACCCCCGCGAGGGGACGGCGAGCGGGCGCATGGTCATGCCGCCGTTGTCGAAGACGGGGGCGTCGGCCAGTTTCACGGTGGTCATGCTCTCTCCAAGATGGTCAACCAGATTGACTGTATGCCTCAAAAGGTAAACTTGGTTGTCTAGCTCGTCAACCTCCGCGAACCGGAAAAGCGGGGACGTCCAGCGGCTTTGCGCCCTGGCAGGGGGCAGACTTGGGACAATGGCCCCATGAGTGTTCCTGAGGTCGAAGCGCAGGCGGTGCCCGACGGCGCGTTCCTGCTTGACGTACGTGAGAACGACGAGTGGCGGGCCGGCCACGCCCCCGGGGCCGTCCACATCCCGCTGGGCGAGTTGCAGGCCCGGGTCGACGAGGTGCCCAAGGACGCCCCCGTCTACGTGATCTGCCGGGTCGGGGGCCGCTCGGCGAACGCCGCCGCCTGGCTCAACCACGTCGGCTGGGACGCGATCAACGTCGGTGGCGGCATGCAGTCGTGGCACTTCGCCGGGCGTCCGATGGTCGCCGAGAACGGCGGGGATCCGTTCGTGGCCTGACCCGCCCCGGCGCGCGGTCCGACCCGCCTCCCGGCCGGCTTTCCTCCGGTCCGGCCCGCCGCCCGGTCCGCTTCCCCGGCCAATGGTCCGACCCGCCTCCCGGTCCGACCCGCCTCCCGGTCCGACCCGCCTCCCGGTCTGATCCGCCGGGTCTGCTTCCCCGGCCGGTGGTCCGATCCGCCGCCCGGTCTGCCCCGGGGCGTGGCCCGCCCCGCCCCCGGGCCGCCGGCCGGCCCCCCGGGAGCGTCCTTGCCGGTCATCTGGGGACACCCTTGCCAGGAAAGGAATGAATGACATAATCAGGACGAATTGTCTGCCGCGGGAGCTCGGGCGGTACCGGGCTGAGAGGGCGGAACCACGCCGGGATCGCGCAGATCCCCGACGCTCCGCCGACCGCATGAACCTGTCCGGGTAATGCCGGCGTAGGGAGCGTGTGATGACGTCTGCCGTCGTCGATTCCGGAGCGGCCGAGGCCCCCCTCACTCTCGAAGAGGCTCCCCCCAAGGCCCTCGGCGTGCTCGACCAGGGCGCGCTCTGGGCCAACCTCGGGGTCAGCCTGCTCGGCTTCTCCGGTGCCATCGCGCTGATCAATCCACTCGGTGACCGGCCGCTGAGCTTCGTGGCCGCGATCCTGGCCGCCGTCGTGGGCAGCCTCATCGGCACCGCGATGGTCGGCCTGGCCGCCATCCCCGGACAGCAGACCGGCGCCCCGGCGATGGTCCTGCTGCGCGGCCTGTTCGGGGCGAAGCTCTCGTACCTGCCGACCGTGCTGAACATCATCCAGATGCTCGGCTGGGGCGCCTTCGAGCTCTGGGTCATCGCCCAGGGAGGCCAGGCCATCGCCGGCTCCTTCGGGATCGAGGTGCCCTACGCGGCCTGGGTGGTCGCCGGAGGGGTGATCACCACCGCGCTGACCATCAGGCCGCTCGGCGCCGTCCGCCTCCTGCGCAGGTACGTCACCGTCGGCGTGATCATCTCGATGATCTGGTTCATGGTCGTCCTGTTCCGCCAGGCCCCGTCGGTCGGCGGCGGGTCGTGGGAGGCCTTCGCCCCCGCGGTCGACTACGTGATCGCGCTCTCGGTCTCGTGGGTGCCGGTCGCGGCCGACTTCGCCCGCTTCTCCCGGTCCGGCAGGGCCGCCCTCACCGGTGTCGTCGGCGGCTACACGATCGCCCAGGTCGCCTGCCTGACCCTGGGGATCGCGGCCCTCGCGCTGGTCGGCAACGACACCGGCAAGGTCTGGGACCCCTTCGTCGCCGCGGCGCTCGGCCCGCTGTTCTTCGGCATCCTCGTGCTGCGCGAGACCGACCAGTCGTTCGTGAACGTCTACTCCACCGCCATGTCGGTGCAGAACCTGCTGCCCCGGCTGGATCGGCGGATCGTCTCCGTGGTCATCGGCGTGGTGGTCACCCTGCTCGCGATCTTCGTGGACGCCGACGACTACACCGCGTTCCTGAGCCTGATCGGGGCGGTCTTCGTGCCGATGTTCGCGGTGCTCGCCGTCGACTACTTCGTGCTCGGCGGCGCGAGGGGCTGGAACACCTCCGAGGACGCGCCCTCCCGCTGGTCCATGATCCTGCCGTGGGCGCTCGGTTTCGCGGCCTGGTGGATGCTCGCCGCACTGCCGGCCGCGCCGGAGCTGAGCTGGTGGACCTCCTTCTGGACGGGCGCCCGGGAGCTGGTCGGATTCACCCCGCAGCCATGGATGAGCGCGGCCGTCGGCGCCTTCCTCGTCGCCGGCCTGGTCACCCTGGGCCTGGGCGCGCTGCGCCGCCGCGCGTGAGCGGCCGGCCCGCGCGCCGGCCGCCCGCCGGGCCGCCCGCCCGCCCCGCCCGTC
>NZ_BAAAVI010000058.1:0-54495 GCF_039534445.1 Streptosporangium fragile
ATAGCTCCTCACCCTTCCAGGTTCCGGAGCCTCCAACCAACCCGGGGTGATCCAGAAGGCTCCACCGGGCCAGCATCCCACCTCCACATCGCGACATGATCACCGTGCAATCAGCCAGGGCGACCAGGGGTCAACCACGGTCACTCACGACCGGGCGAACGCCCAGTTCAGCCACCCCACCTGCCGTGCTCGCCGCACTTCCCAAGCTGACGGTGCATGGCCATGGACGAAGCTGTCGGCCTCCTCTGCCATGATCACCGCGATACGGTCCCGCGGAAGGAACGTGGATGAGCGGTGCGACGCCAGCGACCTATGAATGGCTCTGCCGGGAGTTCACCGATGCCACCGATGTCACCTGGCTCTACGCCTGCTTCATCCGGGGCCTGTCTCCTGAAGCCGCCTTGCAACGGATCGGCGTCACCCCTGGCCCTCTGGGCGACTCCGGATTCGGCGTCGCGGCCTACGGGGCCGATGATGGAGCCGTACTGATCGAATGCGGCTGGGCAGGGATCATCTACGACAGGGCCGACCTGCTGTCCGTGGGCACGGTCGCGGCCTCGGTGTTCGCGACCATCAAGAACGACGGCTTCGCCTACTGCGTCGACGGTGACCTGATCACCACGTTCGACCTGTACTCCTATCCCTACCGGAGCGGTTCCGACCCCGACCGGCTCCAGGCGGATGTCGAAGCCCTCGGCATGGGCGTCGATGGCGAACTACCCGATTTTCCCAGTGATGTCGTCTGCCGTGCTCTCGCCCTTGCCGAACGGGTCACGGGCGTCCATCTGTCCCCGGTTCGCTACGCCGGCCCCGCCCTGATCGGCCCCACTGATCACCTCGACCCTTATCGGTGACGATCCGGAACTTGTCAAGCCCGGAGACACCGGCCGGGGCCGCTTGCTCCAAGGGAGGACCTTCCAGGCTCCGACCGTCAGCGCGATGGGAACCGTGAAGAACTGGCCGACGCCCAGACCCATGAGCGCGGCCAGGCGTAGGTGCTCGAATTCATCGCCCCGCTGGATCCACAGGAGGGGAACCAGCACGGTCCCGCTGAGAAGCCCGATGGCAAGGAAGTGGAAGAACAGCATGATCACATGGTCTCGGACAACGGAAGGGGCGGGTCAAGAGCTGGGGAGGGAAAGTCTTCGTCGGCGGAAAGCGTGGTCTGCGGCTGAATCCCGGTGAGTGAGGGCTGAGGAGCGTGCGGGATATATACCCGGCGGCAGGCCCAGGATCCGAACCTGGGCCTGCCGTCGGCGGAAGAACAGCTCAGGGGCCCTACGGGGCTTCTTGTGCGTTTCGGGGACATGCAGCCGTAGGCTCCCCTGAGCGGCCGCATGCCGACGGTCGCGCAACATGCGCGCAATGATCTTTGTGGCGTTTCACAGGTGAACACGGGTTTCCCGGGCGGTTCGCGAGCGAGAACCGGGCCGGGCGGAACCGGGCCGGGAACGCCGAAGGACCCCGAGGAGCGCTCGGGACCCTGGTCGTACGTTGTGCGTCTCATGGGGCCGGCTACGCCTTCCGCCTCGTCGAAGAACTGCCCGGCCTCCTGATTCCGCGACTCGCCAACCACGTCACGGCCGCCGTTATCGCCCGCGCCATCGGCCGTCCGCTGTACGCGGAGCACGGCCGACAGCGGCCGAACCAATCAACACCGCTGCCGTCGGGAGGCGGGAGCACAGGTGGATCGTGCTCAGCCTGGCAGGGCCACTTGTGTGTCAACTCAGATAGACAGATTGTGTCTAGCGTTCTAGACGAAGGGTGGGTGGCGGCCCTAGGCTGCCGGCTGTGCGCTCACACTTCGAAAAGGTCTTCAGTGAATCCGACCTCGTGGTGAACCTCGACAACGGCGAGAGTGAGGGTGAGGTCACCATCTACCACGCGACCGTCACCCGCATCGGGAAGCAGTGGACCGCCACCATTCGCGATCTTCCTGGCGGACACGTTGTCCAGGCCCAGGGAGCGACCTGGAGAGAAATCAAGGAGAACGTCGCCGACGGTGTCTTCGAACTGCTCCAGGACGAGCCCGACACTGTCGCCATTCAGGTTGTCCCCGCCGATCCGGAGGTCGCGGCCGCCCTGGCCACCGTCGCGGCGGCTCGCGGTGCGCGCGTCTACGCCGAGCAGGCCGAGGGGGATGCAGTCCGCCGCGCCGCCCGTCTTCTTGTCGAGAAGGGCTGGAGCACCCGCGACGCGGGCAGCGCCCTGGGCTTGTCCCACCAGCGCATCTCTCAGATCGTCCCTCGCACCACTGCGTAAGTTTCAGGCGTCCACGCGGAGCCTGTCCTCCAACGCGACGCGTTGATGCGATGAAGGGGCGGGTCATCGATCTCTCGCGGATGTCGGCGGCCGCCGGTGGCGACACGGTTCGGCCACCTGTGACGAAACAGCGTCGCCGGCCGGCGTGACGACGGGCATCGCCCTGCGCTGGGACGGCACGGCCTGGACGGCGCGGCTGCCGAACGGGGCGGGCGACGTCGTGAGCCTGAACGACGTCCACGCGGTTTCCTCCGGCGACGTCTGGGCCGTCGGTCACAAGGTCGTGTTCGACTTTCCCAGGTCGTACTCCGCCGCTGTCGTCCTGCACTATGACGGGACCTCCTGGCATGATGCCGGGGTGCCGGAGGCCGTCGGCTCGGGCGTCTCGCTGGCCGCCGGTGGTGACGGCCTGTGGGTGTCCGTTCAGCTCAACGCTCCCGGTCTGGCGGGTACAGCCCGGTACCTGCGCTACGTGTCGGGCACGTGGGCGGTCGTGAACGGCCCGGCGATCCCCGGCACGGACGTGGTTACGACCCAGGCGATCGCCGCCGTGCCCGGCACCTCGGCGACTTGGTCCGTCGGCTACCAGGCCTCGATGGCCGCCCAGACGACCCTCCCGCACGTCGAGCTGTCGCGTCCCCCGGCTGGGTGAGGCACTTCTCGCTCGCGTACCGCAGGACATGGTGGTTGACGTACCGGACTCGTTCCCCCAGGCGTGCCTCGCTGCTCAGCGGGTGCCCGAGGCGGGCCTGATCATCTCGCGCGTAAGGTCACGGACTTCGGCGTACGGAGATGAGCGACGCGGATGTCTCCGGACAAGGCGATGAACGCCTGCGAATGCCCGTGGAGATCGTCCGGAGGCCTACGGAGCTGTGACCGCTGCGCACTCCCCCGGAAGGGAAGCCGCCGGTGTGCTGGCCACGGTCAGTGGCAGCGAAGGTCCCAACTGGGGTCGTGGAGGTTGTCCTGCACCTCAACGATGATCAGCTTGTCGTCGAAGCTCAAGGGGAAGGGCGGGGTCTCCGAAGGTGTCCAGACGACGACGGAGACTCCGCCCCCTTCGATGCCGATTTTCGCAGCTTCGTAGTGACGTACGACCTCGTCCACCGACAGCTTCGTTTGCAGGTTGAACCTGAGACGGTAGTCGCAGTGGTTGCTGTTGCCCCGCAGAGCCACTGACGCCTGCACCTCGTCATCGGAGAACTCGGTCTCCGGCGGGAGGGGATGGCTCAGGAACCGGTCGGCCAGTCCGCTCAGATGACGGTCATGAATCCACGCAGGCGCCATAGCCAGTACGTAGAGCAGGAGAACCGGCGCAAGGGCGACCGCCGCGCGACGAATTCTCCGCCGTTTCCGGAACCGTTCCCACGACAGCATGTTCTCGGAGTGAGAGCCGCGGAGCTTGCCCTGCATGTCATCCGGTGAAGTAGTCGGCATGGCCGCCCTCTTTCGGGTAGGACTACTGCTCCATTTTCCTGTGCCCAGGAATCTAATCGGTTCGGCGGTTTCCGGGCTCGGGAACGGCGATCGCCGATGTGGGCGGGATGCGGATCGGCGAAGAACGACCGGCACCGGAGCGGGCATTTTCTGAGGACACCGCAATGCGCCCAGCCGTTCGGCCTCGGCGGCGATGGCCGGGAAGGCCTGCCGCTTCCGGGCGTCCACGGCTGATCAGAAGCCGGCGTGTCCGCCGGCGGAGGCACGTGGAGAAGTTCGGCTCTTTGCCGTGAGGTATCCCGCGGCCCTGCCGGGCTCTCGCCCCACCGGGACAGGGCCGCGGGAGGTGAGGTCACCGGGTGGCGCGGGCCGCCGTCTCGATGACCTGGGTGACCGTGTCGGCGTCGCCTTCCCCGGCCTGTCGTCGGCCGTGCGGGCCCAGCTGCTGGCCCTGCCGGCCTTCAACCTCGTCCTCATCGACGCCGACGAGATCGCCGAGGCCGAAAGCCTGCTCCCGCAAGCACTCACGCCGCCGAGCAGACCCGGGACGCCGCCTCGCGCGCCACGCTGCTCGGCGTGGCGTCCATCGTGGCCTGCCACCGGCTCGACGTCTCGCGGGCAGAGGAACTCGCCGACGGGCCGCGGCGCCGGAGGACATGGGCACGGTCGCCGGCCGCGTACCGTTCGGGGACGTCGGCTTTGACGTTGCCGAACGGAGCACGGTCAGTGCCTGGTCCCCGCCGCCCCCGCGGGGTCGGTCCCTGCTCGCCGCCGGTGGCGTGGTTCCGGTCCGGCGTCACCCGAGGGCGGCGCAGACCATCCGGTGCTGCCCGGCGAAGGCCGGCCGGAAGGCAGGCGCGTCGGACCTGCCGCCGCTCCTCGAACCCGCGTTCCGGTTCGCGGGTCAGGAGACGGTGATGTCGTCGAGGCGGATGGAGACGATGAGGGGGTCGGGGACCTTGGCGTTGTTCTCGTCGCGGCCGTAGATCATGCGGGTGGCCGGGACGACCAGGCCGGAGACCTCGCGGTGGTCGGAGATGTAGTGCGCGCTGGGCGCGCCGCCGGCGATGTCGACGTTGTAGTCGCGGCGGCGGAGCAGGCCGTTGCCGTCGACGTAGAGGACCTGCTCGGTGCTGTGCGTGGTCAGGTCCGAGGGGTAGGTCACCTTGAGCCGGCGGAACTTCTCGCCGTCCTCGGTCCACGGGGTGATCTCCTCGGTCCGTACCCCGGGGAACGTCAGGGAGATCGGCTCGGTCAGGTAGGTCCACATGGCGTAGCCGGAGAAGTAGGCCAGCTGCAGCCGGTTCCACGGGGTGGTCAGCTCGTGCCCGGCGAAGGACGCGCGCGGGTTCCGCAGTTCCTCGACCACCTCGCCCTCGGTCGTCTCGACGGCGATCCGGTCCGGGGTGAACGCGGTGCGCCTGCCGGGCTCGAAGAACGGTTCCTGGGTGGTGAACTCGCGATGCAGGTCGACGGTCACCGTGATGCCGTCGAGGGCGCCGGGGTGTCCCTTCAACGGCCAGAGAGCGCCGTCGAAGAACTGCCGGGCCGAGATGCGCCGGGCTTCCTGCCAGCGCGCCAGGCCGCCGTGGGCTTCGAGGACGGTGGTCAGCAGATCGGTCATCGGAGTCTTCCTTCCGTGGGGGCTGCGGGACGGGGTCAGGCGAGGAACGCGGCGATGTCCTTGGCCACCTCGCCGGGGTACTGGAACAGGAACGCGTGGGCGGCGTCGGGGTAGATGCGGATGCGGGCGTCCGGGATGAGCCCGGCCATCAGGTGGCTGGCCTTGGTGGGGATCATCAGGTCGTCGTCGCCCTGCAGGATCAGCGTCGGGCTCCTGATGCCGGTCAGGCGCTGCAGGGCCGCGTGGTCCGGCACGCCCCACTCCAGGACGGCGTCGTACTGCGCGTCACGCGCCGCGAGGCTGCTGGGCGCGTCCCGGTCCTGGTCGCGCTGCAGGAACCGGCCCAGGAACTCCACGCCCTTGGCCTGGCTGGTCTCGGTGTGGGCGAAGAAGATGTAGAGCAGGTCCTCGCCGCCGGGCTCGTCCGCCCGGGCGTGGTCCGCGATGTCCTGCCGCCAGCCGTGCATGCCCGGCGCGCCCTTGGGGCCCGTCCCGGCCAGGATGAGCCGCCGGACGAGATGCGGGCGGACCAGGGCGATGTCCTGGGCGACGAACCCGCCGAGCGAGAACCCGAGCAGGTCGACCTGGGTCAGGCCGAGGGCGTCGGTGAACGCGATGATCTGGCGGGCGGTCTCGGCGACGGTGTGCGCCGGCTGCCCGGTCGAGGAGCTCACGCCGGGGTAGTCCACCAGGATGATCTCCCGGTCCGCGGCAAGCGCGTCGGTGAGCGCGGGGTCCCAGTTGTCGAGGTTGCCGCGGAAGTGCTGCAGCATCAGCAGGGGCGTGCCGCCCGCCGCGCCGAACCGGCGGTAGGCGTAGGCGGTGCCGTCCACCTCGGCGAACCGGGTGGGAGCGGTCTGGTGCGTGGTCATGGGAACCCCTATCAAAATGACCGGTCGTCTTGAATCGGTGAAAAAGACGGCCTCCCGGGGGGAGGGGGGAGGCTCGGATCTCAGGCGCGCAACGCGGCGAGGGCGATGTCGAGCTGCTCCGCCACGGCCGACTGATCTCCCGCCGTCTTCGCGCGCAGTGTGGCGCCCTCGAAGGAGTCGATCAGGAAGGCCGCAAGCGTCCCGGCCGGGCGGGCCGAGGTGATCTCGCCGGCCGCCTGGCCCGCCTCGATCGTTCTGGCTACGGCGTCGGTCCAGGTGTCGAGGATCTGGCGGACGGCGGTGAGCACCTGGTCTCCCGCGGTGGCGCTGTCGCTGGCGAAGGTGCCCAGGAGGCAGCCGAACTCCACACCGGTGCCCCGGGTCCGTTCGGCCTGGGCGAGGAAGTGCTTGCGCAGCCGCTCCAGGGCGGGTTCGTCGCCGTCGAGCATCGAGAAGTCGGCGCCGCGGGCGTAGCGGTGCACGATCTCGGCGGCGAGCGCCTGCTTGCTCTCGAAGTGGTTGTAGAACGAGCCCTTGGGCACGCCGGCGGCCTTGGTGATGTCCTGCACGCTCGCGCCGTTGAATCCCCGGCGGCGGAACACGTCCTCGGCGCTTTCGACCAGCTTGTTCTTCACGCTTACCTGCGGCATGGTTCCAATATGACCGTTCATCTTGAAGGTGTCAAGCCCGTCCGGCGGATGCGCGGCGCGGCGGGAACGGCTGCCGTGGCCACGGAAGCCC
The DNA here is from genome assembly GCF_039534445.1 of Streptosporangium fragile. Lineage (NCBI taxonomy): Bacteria > Bacillati > Actinomycetota > Actinomycetes > Streptosporangiales > Streptosporangiaceae > Streptosporangium > Streptosporangium fragile. Next base: position 6,937 of record NZ_BAAAVI010000058.1, read on the forward strand.
CGGCGGGTGCGCCGTGGGCGACGAGCGTCGGCAGGTGTGTCACCGTGCCGTGGTGATCCGTCTGCGCGGTGCGGCTCGCCGGGGTCGACGCGACGGCCGCGGGGGCGCCATGGCCGGCTGTTCCCCACGCGTTCCCGCGACCGGGGGGTACGACGTCCGGGCTCCGGCGTCGGACGGCGAGCGCGAAGTCCTTGCAGAAGCAAGGGACAAGTTCATGTTGACGTGCTGCAATGGGATTTTCCGGTCATTCTCGGTGGTATGACGCACTCGCATTCCCCCAGCGGCGGGACCGGGCATGGGCACGGGCATGGGCATGGGCATGGGCACACTGAGCGGAACCGGACGTGGGCGCGGCTGCGCCACCTGCTCCGCCCGCACCGTCACGAGGCGGCCGACAAGGTGGACGCGGCTGTGGAAGCCAGCGCCGAGGGCATGCGGGCGCTATGGATCTCGCTCGCGGTCCTCGGCGTCACCGCGGTCGTCCAGGCGGCGGTCGTGGCCGCGTCCGGGTCGGTGGCGTTGCTGGGCGACACGATGCACAACGCGGCGGACGCGCTCACGGCCGTGCCGCTGGGGATCGCCTTCCTGCTCGGGAGGAGATCGCCGAACCGGTGCTACACCTACGGGTACGGGCGAGCCGAGGACCTGGCCGGGGTGGTCATCGTGCTGGTCATCGCGGCCTCGGCGGCTGTGGCGGCCTACGAGGCGATCGACCGCCTCATCCACCCTCGTCCCGTGTCGAACCTGCTGATGGTGGCGGGGGCCGCGGTCACGGGCTTCCTCGGGAACCAGTGGGTCGCCCGGTACCGTATCCGGGTCGGGCGGAAGATCGGGTCGGCTGCCCTGGTGGCCGACGGGCTGCACGCCCGGACCGACGCGCTCACCTCTCTGGCCGTCCTGCTGGGAGCGGGCGGGGCCGCCCTCGGCTGGGGATGGGCGGATCCGGTCGTCGGACTGTCGATCGCCGTGGTGATCCTCACGGTGTTGCGTCAGGCGGCACGTGAGGTCTACCGGCGTCTCATGGATGCCGTCGATCCCGCTCTTGTGGACCAGGTGGAGGCGGTGATGCGTGAGACGCCGGGTGTGCTCGACGTGGGAGAGGTCCGGCTCAGGTGGATCGGTCACCGGCTCCGTGCGGAGTGCGCCGTCGTGGTGAACGCCGATGCCACTGTTCTCCAGGCCCATCAGGTGGCGGTCGATGTGGAGCACGCGCTCCTCCACGCGATTCCCCGGCTGTCCGCGGCGCATGTCCACACGGACCCGTTCGCCCCCGAGGGCGTTGACCACCACCTCGTCCTGGTCGCCCATCGTTGAGCGTCACGGCTGCTCGGCACCTGCGGAAGGCCCTTCGCCGCGGAAGCGGGTGAAGGGCTGCCGCTGTCCGCCGACGCGAATCACGTCCGACTTACCGCCCCGGCGCCGGGGTGCGTGTCCGGTGCGGTGGTGTGAAGGCGTACAGGGCCACGATGTCCGGCATCGCGGCCAGACCGGGCCCACCGGCCCGCAGCCAGGCCGCGATGTCGTCCACCACGTCCAGGTCGTTGGCCAGGCCGAGCCAGACCGGGCGCCCGCCTGCGGCCCGTCCGGCGGCCGAGGGCTGGACCACGATGACGTTGGCCTGCTCGCACACGTCCAGGCATTCGGTGACGCGTACGTCGGCGATCCCGGCCAGGCGCCGGACCTGCTCGTCGTGGTCGAGGCGGGGGATCTTTCGGGGGCTGCCGCAGCAGCAGCCGCGGCAGACGGTGATCCTGCTCATGTGTGCGCGCGAGTCCTTTGCCGATGCTGTCGGGGGTTCGGGTTCCGGTGGGGGCCGGTGCCGTCGGGTCCGGGCCCCTGCCGGGTCCGGCGCGCCGACCCTACCCCGGGCTCACCGGTCCGGTGAGCCGGCCCAGCGGCAGGAAGACCCGGGGCAGGCCGTCGTGGCCGCGGTCGACCTCGGCCTCGACCCGGTAGACCGCGCGGAGGAGGTCCTCGGTGACCACCTCCGCCACGGGGCCGTCGGCGACGATCCTTCCACCGTCCAGGACGACGAGGCGGTCGCAGGCGGCGGCCGCGAGCTGGAGATCGTGCAGGGTCACCAGGACGGTGACGGCGAGGGTGCGGATCAACCGCAGGAGATCGACCTGGTGGCGCAGGTCCAGGTGGTTGGTGGGCTCGTCGAGGATCAGCAACCGGGGCTGCTGGACCAGCGCGCGGGCGAGCTGGACCCGCTGGCGCTCACCTCCCGACAGGGTGGCGAACGGCCGCCGGGCGAGGGCGGTGATGTCGCACAGCTCCATCGTCTCCGCGATGAGCGTCCGCTCCGCGGCCGAGAGCCGGCCGAGCGTCCCGAGATGGGGGATCCTGCCCAGGGCGACGACCTGCTCGACGCTGTCGTCGAGGTCGGAGGGGGTGTCCTGGGTGACGACGGCGATCTGCCGGGCGACCTCCCGGGCCGGCGTCCGCCACACGTCGGCACCGCCGATCAGGACCCGGCCGCCGTCCGGGCGGATCCGGCGGTAGACGCACCGCAGCAGGCTGGACTTGCCGCTGCCGTTGGGGCCGATCAGTCCCGTCACCTCCCCCGAACCGACCGTGAGGTTGACGTCGTGCAGCACGTGCAGCCAGGAGACGTCCCGGATGTCGACGTTCACCGCAGGGCCCTTCGGTCGGCGCGGACGAGCAGCATGAGGAAGAAGGGGGAGCCGAGCACCGCGGTGATCACCCCGATGGGGATCTCGTCGGGCCGGTTGAGCATCCGAGCCGCCACGTCGACCCAGACGAGGAGGAGCGCTCCCGTCAGCGCGCCGAGGGGGATCACCCGGCGGTTGTCGCCGCCGAGCGCGAGCCGTACGGCGTGCGGAACCATGAGCGCGACGAAGCCGATGCCGCCGCTCACCGCGACGACCGTGCCGATGACCAGCGCGCACATGACGATCAGACGCAGGCGTAGCCGGTCGACCTCCACGCCCAGGCTGGTGGCTCCCTCGTCGCCGAGCACCAGGGCGTTGAGCAGGCTCGCCCGGGCGGCGGTCCAGACGGTGGCGGCGGCGACGACCAGCGCGGGCACGCCCACGTCCCGCCACTGGGTGCCGGACAGGCCGCCCAGGGTCCAGAACAGCGCCGAGCGCACCTCCTTGTCCGGGGTGGTGAGCACGATGTAGCTGGTGACGGCCTCGGTGAGCGCGGCGACCGCCACACCGGCGAGGATGAGCCTGGTCGGCGCCAGCTGCCCGCCGCGCCGCGAAAGCGCCAGGACCGTCGCGAAGGCGGCCATGGCCCCGGCGAAGGCCGACAGCGGAAGGGACAGCGGCCCGAACGGTGAGAATCCGGTCAGCATCACCAGCACCGCGCCCAGGGACGCCCCGGAGCTCGCCCCGATGATGTAGGGGTCGGCGAGGGGGTTGCGCAGCACGGCCTGCAGCACCGCGCCCGCGACGGCCAGCCCCGCGCCGACCACCGCGCCGAGCAGCACACGGGGGAAACGGATGTCCAGCACGATGACCGCCCGGGGACCGCCCGGCGCTTCCTCCACCAGCCAGGGCAGCAGCCGGTGGCCGAGTATGCGGGCGACGTCGCCGAAGGGAATGCCGACCGGTCCGAGACCGACGGCCGCGATCAGCGAGACGCCCAGCAGCGCCGAGAGCAGGAGCAGGACACCCGGAAAGGTGAGGCGGCCGCCCGGCGCCCGCGACGGGACCGCGGACCCCGGATCCCGCCGCCGTCCGGGCACGGGCTCCCGCCGCCGTGGTGCCGCGGGGGGAGGCTTCTCGTGGGAGCCCGGCGACGGAGCCTGGGGCTCCGCCCCGGTTCCCGTCTCGGAAGACGTCACTTGGCCAATCCGGCGACGAGCGTCTTCAGCGCCCGGCCGCTGCGCAGGCCGGGCTGGGTGTCGTTGACCGGGATCACGATGAACCGCTTCTCCTTGATCGCGGTGACGTTCTTGATCGGCTCGTAGGAGGTGAGGAACCGGATCGCCTTGTCGGCCGGTTCGAACGCCTGGTCCTCGACGACGATGGCGTCCGGGTCGCGCTTGACCAGCTCCTCCCAGGAGATCTGGGAGTAGGAGGTCACCTCGGGGAAGACGTTCTCGCCTCCGGCCCGGCGGATGAGGTCGTCGATCAGGCCGTTCGATCCGGCGGTGCTCGGCTTCTCCAGCCCGCCCGCGTAGTCGAACACCTTCGGGGCGCCGGAGACCGGCTGCACGGCGTCCACCTCGGCCTTCAGCTTCGCCACCAGTTCCCCGGCCCTGGCCTCGGCGCCGAGGATCCGTCCCAGCTCACGAATGTCGGTGTAGGTGTCCTCGACCGTGGCTTTGTGGCCGGGGCAGTTGCCGGACAGCAGATAGGAGTTGACGCCCTCCTTCTGCAGCTGCGCCCGGTCTCCCAATGCCTTGGGGCCGTAGTCGTCGCCGTAGCCGCTGACCACGAAGTCCGGGTCGGCGGCGAACACCGTCTCCTTCGAGGGGGGCGGGAAAGCGGACTTGGCGATGATGTTCACGCCCTTGAAGGATTCGGCGACCTCGGGCAGGAGCTCACCGGGGGCGACGGTGCCGGCCAGCCGGTCCCGGACGCCCAGCGCCAGCACGATCTCGGTGGCGATCGTGCTGGAGGTGACGATGCGCCGCGGCGGGCTGTCGAAGCGGTAGACGGCGCCGCAGTTGTTCACCTCCACCGGGGCGGCCGAGGACTGCGCCGTGGCCTGCGCGGCGACGGTGGGGCTCTCGGTCCGGCCGCACGCGGCGGCGGCGAACAGGGCGGTTCCGGCCAGCAGAGCCTGGGCCGCGCGGGGGGTGACAAGTCTCATCGGAGGTGGTCTCCTTTGGATTGGTGCAGTTTCTTCAGGTGGTGGGCGTACCGGCCGCGCAGCCGGAGGACGTCGAGGATCGCGCCGGGCAGCTCGGCCTCGACTGCGGCGCAGGCGTCGACCAGCGCGGCCTGGTCGGCGGCGAACTCCTCGAGCTGCAGGTCGTCCAGGTCCTCCAGGTCGGCGGCGGGCACGTGGGCGCGAACCCGTTCCACCCAGCCGGCCAGTGCCGCCCCGGCTGGGCGGGGGTGGTGGCGGGTGGCGAGCAGGCGCAGCGTGGCGGCGCGTTCCAGATCGGGGTAGGAGTCCTCCTGCCGTACCGCATCGAGCAGGGCGTTCAGCCGGGCGGGGCCGAGTCCGGTCGAGCGGGGGGCGGGGCGGGTGGCGCGCCACTGCTCGGTCTGCTCCAGGTGCCAGGTGACCGGGGCGGGCTCCGGGCGGCCGAGGACGAGGCGCAGCAGCGTTCGGGCATCTGCGGCTTTGACGCCGCGTTCGCGGCCGGGCAGCCAGTCGCGCAGCACCGGCGTGCCGCTTGCGATGGCCGGCCAGCGCCGGTCGGGATAGTGCAACCGCTTGGCCTCGGCGACCAGCGCCGCGCGGGTCTGTGCGGAGATCACGCCTTCGGCTTCGGCGGCGGCGAGCGTGGCCCGGATGTCGACCATCGCCGTCGAGACCGGACGGTGGCCGTCCTCCGGCCCCAGGTGGGCGACCGCGACCTCGTCGTCGTCGACCAGGTCTCCGGATACGACGGCGGCGTAGACCTCGCCGACGCCGACCATGCCGAACGACGCCAGCTCCGCGGCGCGCAACGCGCCCATGCTGGCCGCGCCGCCCACCCAGACGCCCCGCGACAGCGCCCAGAGGATCTCCTTGTGCCAGACGGCGGGCACCCGCTCGTACACGCCGTCGATGACGGCGATCCAGCGCGGCCGCCGGGCGGCGGGCAGAGCCACCAGGTGGGCGATGTCGCCCTGCGCCACCGGTGGGAGCACGCGGACGCCCTCGGGGATCCCGGTCCGGGGGAGCGTGGGACCGACGAACGCCACGATCTCAGACATCGCCGTCCTCCCCGTCTTCCGCTCCGCCCGCGTCGGCGATCATGCGTTCGGCTCGCGGGCCGGGCAGCACCGGCGCCTCCGTCAGCGCGGAGGCGCCCTCCAATCCGGGGACCAGTACCTTGACCACGGGAATCCCGACCTCCGGGCGGGTGAGGTCGACGGCGACGACATCGGACAGGCCGACCGCGGCCAACCGGCCGAGCAACCATGGCAGCGCTTCGTCGAGCGCCTGAGGGCCCGCACCACCGGATCGCCAGGGGCGGGCGTGCGTCTCGGTGGCGCGCAGGGCGTCGCGCAGCTCCACGGCCGCCTCCACGTCGGCGACCCGGTCGTACTCGGCGCGGGTCACGTCGTCGCGGCTGCCCGAGATGGTGATCAACCGGCTCTGGGCCGCCTCGGCCAGCGCCCGGACCAGTGCCTGCCCCGGATCAGGGTGGCAGCCGAGCCCGGCGGCCGGAGGCAGCGGCCGGAACGGGTCGGGATCCGCCTCGACGATGTGACACAGGACGGCGGGTACGCCGACGTCGGAGGTGATGTCGAAGAGCGCGACCTCCACCCGCGCCGCGGCGTACCGTTCCAGCAGGCCCAGTGCCTGGCCGTGGTCCACGGTCGAGACGTCGATGCGGGTGGCCGCCTGTTCTCCGGCCGGGCGCAGATCCCACAGGGCGGCGGCGTCGCGTTCGACCAGCTCGCACAGAGCGTGCACCACGGCCTCGCGCACGGTGTTGCCCCCGGCCAGCCCGTTGCTGTCGCGGCACAGCCCGAGCGGGACGAGCCCGCGCGGCAGGGTGAAGTCCAGGCTCACCGCCTCGTACGGCACGGCGACCGGCGTGCCGTCGGTGACCCGGCGACCGTCGATCCACAGCACCGGCGTGTGTTCGTCGGCCCCGCTGTCGACGGTGCGGGGCAGCCGCCAGGGGGCGACGGCCTCGGCGAGTTCGGCGGTGCGGACCAGTCGTAGCGAGGCGTCGATGCGTTCGGCGTGCGCATGCTCCACGGCCTCCATCGCGGCCGACACCATCGCGGCCTGAGAAGTCGGCCCCTTGCCCTGGCTGACGGCGAGGCTGCGCGAGTTCGGGCGGTAGGCGGTCGCGACGGGGATCCCGACGGTGTCCAGGCCGGTGATGTCGGAGACCCGGGTGACGCCGAGGGCGGGCAGGAACGGGCGGATCCTCCGCCAGGTCTCGTCGAGGGGAACGGGGCGGGCGAGGTCAGGCATGGGGAACCGGCGACAGATCGGGGCGGGCGGGGAGGGGGTCGGCGCCGTCCCCCAGGAAAGGGAAGGCCGCCGGGGCCGTGGCCCGCAGACCGGGCACGACGACGCGGGCGACGGCCAGCCCGCAGGCGGCGACGTCCGGGGTGGTCAGATCCACCGTGACGGGCGGCAGGCCGCGGGAGGCCAGCGCCGCGTCCAGGTCGAAGCGGCCCGTCGCCGCGGGGGCGACGGGTCCGCCGCGGGCCAGGCGGGCCAGCACCCGGGCGGAGTGGGCGCGGTCGGCCAGGAGCTGCAGGTGGCAGGTGACGTCGGTGACGTCGGCGAAGTCGGGCCGGTAGGCGTCGGCGAAGGCACGGTCGGGGCGGTGGGGCGCGAGCGGGCCGCGCGGGTGTTCCCACTCGGGCAGGGCACCGGCGGCGAGCTGGGCGGTGGTGTCCAGGGACTGGACGGCCTCGGCGGCGGCCTTCCAGGCGGCCGACGTCACCGGGTCGGCGGCGCCGGGAACGAGCGCGCAGCCGACCCCCACCGTCCCGCCGAAATCCTCGCCGGTGTCCTCGGCGACGCACAGCACCACCGGGACGTCCAAAAGATTCGGTACGGCGTGCACGCTCAGCCGCACTCCGGGCACCGGGGGAAGCCGCACCCCGGCGAGCTCCGGGAAGGCGCGGCCCGAGGCCCACGCGGTGGCCAGCGCGTGCCGCTCCACGACTTCCGCCAGCGCGGAGGCACGCGCGGAGGCGAGATCGGGGCCGGCGGCGATCCCCGCCGACACCGGCAGGGTGACCGGCCGGGGCCGCCGGGCTCCCGCCGGAAATGTTCCCGTCGTGGTGTGCGCCGCTGCGGGTGCCCGGACGGCGAACGGGGTGAGCCAGGCGAGCGCGGCGGGCACCCACAGTCGCGTGCCGTCGGAGCGGGTGCCGCGCACCCACTGCGTGCGGTCGGCGCGCGTCAGGCCGGTGAAGGGAAACCCGTCACGGGCGGCCTGCTCGGCCGAGTACAGCGCCAGGGCATGCGGGTCGACGGCGTCGGGGGCCAGCTCGTCCCAGGTGCCCTCCACCAGCCGGCCCGAGGGGACGAGGTGGCCGCAGTAGCGTTCGGCCGCCTCTCCCAATGCGCGGCGGCGGGCTTCGGCGGGGTCGTTCCAGGAGGCGCCGGAGACCGTCGGGTTGCCGAGCGGCAGGCCGTAGCCCGTGGTGGCGGCGAGATCGGCGAAGGCGACGTGCAGGTGTCCGCGCAGGACCGCGGTGCGCACGTCGGTGACGAGGCCGGAGCGGGAGTCGACAGGGATCATGTGTGTGGCAGGGGGACGAAGTTGACGTGGTCGGCCGGGCGCAGGCCGAGCCGTGCGGGGTCCTCGCGCAGGCGGTTCCCGCCGAGGAACGGGAAGGCCGCGGGCGCGTTGGAGTAGGCGCCGGGCACGATCACCCGGGCGACCGACAATCCGGCGGACGCGACGTCGGGGGTGGTCAGGTCGGCCGCGTAGGCGCCCAGTCCCCGGGCCGTGACCCGCTTGAGGTAGCCGTCGAGCGGGTCCCCGTCCACGCGCGGCAGGTCGGCGAGGGCGACCGCGTCGGCGGACGCGGTGATCGGTGCCAGGTGCCCGCGCATCCGGGGGTCAAGCCAGAGTTGGCTGTGGCAGCCGAGGTCGACGACGTCGCGGAAGTCGCTGCGGTAGTCGTCGGCGTAGCGGCGGTCGGTGCGGTGGGGCTTGAAGACCCGTGGGTCGATGACGCCGGCCGCGGCGGCAGCCCAGATCTCCCCGTCGGGGTCGAGCAGGCCCAGCGCGTAGCGGCGCAGGGTGACGGCCTCGGCCAGTGCCTTGCGCACCGCCTCGGCGGGGTCGGGGCGGGCGGCGACGCCGAATGCGGCGATGCCGGTCTCCGGGTCGTCGAGCAGGACGCCGAGGACCGCGACCTCGAAGACGGTGGGGATCACCACGACCCGGTAGCGGCAGCTTCCCGCCGCGCCGTCGGCGCGGTACCAGCCGGGTTCCGCCTCCGGGACCAGCGGCGTCGCGGGGTGGCCGGCGCCGGTGACGGGGCGGGCGGGAAGCGCGTTGGCCCACCAGACGACCGTGGCGTCACGCTCGATGACCTCTTCCAACGCGGCCGTGCGGGCGGCCCGCGCGGAGGGGCCCGCGGCGATGCCGGCGAGCATGGCGTAGTTGGTCGGCGGCTCGTCCTCGCGGGGTGGGCTGAGGTAGTTGACGTAGACGAGGGAGGCGGGCAGCCACGCGGGCGTGCCGTCCGCCAGGTCCGTTCCCCGGGTCCACAACACCTCCAGGTCGGCGGTGAACGGCGTGAACGGGAAACCGGGCTCGGCGTGCTGACCGTCGGAGTACAGGGCGAGCCGGGCCGGGTCCAGGGCGGGCTCGCGCAGTTTCCGGTAGGAGGAGCGGAGGAGGCCGGCGGGGACGAAGTTGCCGCAGTAGCGTTCCACCGCCTCGCCGACGGCGCTCATCACGGCCCGGCCGGGGTCGCCGAAGGCGGTCCCGGTGGCGACGCGGTCGGCGGGCCAGGGCAGCAGCCGGTACGGCGAGCTCACCTCGGCGCTGCAGATCGTCAGCCCGTCGGGCCACCACGGTTCCGGCTCCAGGTGGTCCAGCCTGCGGATCAGGCCGGTTCGGTCGTCGGCCAGGACCGTCAGCGGGTCGTTCCCCGTCCACGCCGTGTCCGGCCGGTCCGCGGCGCCCGCCGTACCGTCGGCCGTGCCGCCTGCGTCCGTCATGCGAAGGCTCCCTTTCTCGGGCGGGGTAGGTGCAGCGCCACGTCGCGGAAGCGGAGTTCGGTCCGCCGCGGCGGCGCCGGGTAGCGAGGGGGGCGCCCGGCGGTCAGCTCCACGTGGAGCCGGTGTCCGGGCGGCAGTTCGGCGGCGGCCGGGGCCAGACGGACCTCGCAGCGGGAGGTGCCGGGCCCGACCGGCGCCGTGCCGTCGGCCATCCGGGTGGCCGTGCCGCAGGGCTGCTCGTGCACGAGGGTGACCACCAGCTCGGCGCCGGCGTCGGCGGTGACCTCGGCGGTGAGCCGCGCCGCGCCGTGCCAGCGCATCGGGCCGTCCAGGCGCAGCCGGACGACGTCACCGCGGCCGGCCAGCGGTGCCAGATCGGCGGAGTGCGGTGCCGACGGGCAGGGGTCGGCCGGATCATGCCGGAGCACCGTGTCCTCTTCGGCGAAGGGCAGGACGGTCCATCCGGGCCGGTGGGGTGGGACCGGATCGGCGTCCGTCCAGCGGCCGGTGCCCAGCAGGAGGCACCCGCTGCGACGCGCGCCGCCCAGCCACTCCAGTGCCAGCGCGAAGGGGTGCGGCCCGGCGGGTTCCGGCAGGGCGCACTCGGGCTGGAGGCGGTGGGTGAGGGCACTCGCCCAGCCGCCGACGACGGCCTCGGCGCGTGGCGACAGCATGGCCTGGCGCAGCGTGGTCTGCGCCGACCGGCAGTACCAGCTGCCCAGGTGCAGGCTGGGCGCCGCGGCGGTGCGCGTGGCCCGCGCCATGCGCCGGGCGGCGGGCTTGTAGGTGCTGGGCGTGGCCGGCCACGGGCCGACGTCCACCGGCCACCCCTCGGTGACGGCTGCCGTCGGGATCAGTCCGGCCAGTTCCGGTGCGCGGGTGAGGGCCGCGTCGTACAGGCCGGTGCGCACCGTCCGCCCGGTGCCCAGGTCGGTGCGCCACCACAGCTCGTCGTCGAGGACGGGGGAGCCGATCGGCGGCCAGGGCTGGCGGCTGACGATCCCGCGGACCGCGGGGTGGGCGGCGGCGCACCAGGCGGCGTACGCCTCGTAGGAGAGGCCGTACAGGAAGACGTCGCCGTCGCACCAGGGTTGAGCCGCCGTCCAGTCCAGGGTCGCGTGGCCGTCGGCGGTCTCGTCGGCGCCGGGGGTGAAGCTTCCCTCCGACAGGTGGCGGCCCCGCAGGTCCTGCACCAGGCAGGCGTATCCGGATTCGGCCAGGGTGAGGGCCTCCGGCAGGCAGCCCGAGGTGCCGTACGGCGTGCGGATCACCACGGCGGGGGCGGGCAGCCGGTCCGGCAGGACCAGGTCGGCCACCAGTCGCGTGCCGTCGGCCGCCGTCACCGTCAGGCCGGTGCGTACCTTGCTCACGCGGGGGTCTCGCGCATCAGGCCGTGGGGCACCGGCAGCACGGGGTGACGGCGGATCTCCCCGGCCGCCAGGTCGATCCCCACCTGGTGCCCGTCGCCGGGCGGCGGCGCGCCGTCGAACCAGGCACGCAGGTCGGTGGTGATGAGGGCGGCGGCGACCTCGGCTCCGGCCGGGTCGGCGGGGGCCGCCGGGCGCCCGCCCGCGTCGAGGAAGGCCCAGTAGGCGGTCAGCTCGTCCGGCCACGGGCAGGCGGCCAGGCGGCGCAGCCGCAGGTCCTCGTAACCGGTGCCGCCGGTCGGCGGGGTGAACGGGCCGACGTACCAGCGGCGGCCCTCGCTGTGGCCGCGGTGCCAGGCGATCCGCAGGTCGCGGCACCGGGCGTCCAACTCCCGCCAGGCCGCGTCGGGAAGGTGCTCGGCGCAGGCGACCAGGGCCGCGGCCTGCGACCCGACGTCGTCACCGGACCGGCCGTGCCGCACGGCCAGGCCCGCCTGGCGCAGGCACCGGGAGAGCGGGTCCAGCAGGGGGCCGTCACCTACCAGGAGGACCTCGGCCGTGTGCGGGAGCACGGCGGCTCCGGTCACCGTACCGGCCGTGTCCTCCGGTGTCGCGGCGAGCTCGGAGACAAGGTCGGCGGCGGCCGGAACGCGTTCCAGCGCGGCCCGCACGCCGAGGTCCCCGCTGATCAGCCCCGTCACGACGGCCCGGTCCTCCGGCGGCACCTGCACGACCATGAAATCCTCGTCGGGGCCGTGGACCAGCCATCCGTCCCCGGTGGGCACGAATGTGGTCCCGGCCGCCCAGCGCGCGGGCCGGTCCAGCCCGGAAGTCATCGCGAGCGCACCTTTCTTCGAAGTAGCATCCGTCGCACCCGGGTGCGGGCGTGGTTGGCTCATGCCCGCACCCGGGGCCTTACTGTGCGACTAGCGCCAGGCCACCTTGGCGAGCGCCACCGTGGCGTGGTTGGACGAGTGAACGGACGCGTTGCGCGCCTTCACCTTCAACTTCTTGACGGTCATTCCGGGTCACCTCCTTTCGACGGTCGGGGGATGGGGGCCTCGGGCGCTCCGGTCAGCAGCACCGTGGTGTCCGCCTGGGAGCGCACGAGACGTTCGTAGGCCTCGCACCGGGCGAGGAGCTCTTCGTGGGTGCCGACGTCGGCGATCCGGCCGCGTTCCAGTACCGCGATCAGGTCGGCGGCGCGCAGGGTGGCCAGCCGGTGGGCGATGACGAGGGTGGTGCGCCCGGCGCGGGCGCGGTCCAGGGCCGCCTGGACGTCCCGTTCCGACAGCGCGTCGAGCTGACTGGAGGTCTCGTCCAGCACCAGCACCGGGGCGTCGCGGAGCAGCGCGCGGGCGATCGCCACCCGCTGCCGCTCACCGCCGGACAGGCGCGCGCCCCGGTCCCCGACGACGGTGTCGATGCCGTCGGGCAGGCGGTCCAGGAAGGAGGTGACCTGGGCGGCGTCACAGGCCGCGGCGATCTGCTCCGGGGCGGCGTCGGGCGCGGCGAGTTCCAGGTTGGCGCGGATGCTGTCGTGCAGCAGGAACACGTCCTGCGGGACGTGGCCGACCAGGCGGGTCAGCTCGGCGTACGGCAGGTCGCGCAGGTCGACGCCGTTCAGCGTGACCCGGCCCCGCTGGGGATCGAAGAAGCGCAGCAGCAGGTGGCCGAGGGTGGACTTGCCCGCGCCGGTGTGGCCGGCCAGGGCGAGGGTCCGGCCCGCGGGGATCGTCAGGTCGATGTCTCCGACCGCCCAGGTCTCGCCGTCCGGACGGGAGTCACCGGCGCGGGTGCCGTCGTACCGGAACGACACGCCGTGGAAGGTCACCTCGACCGGTTCGCCCGGCGCGTCGCCCGTGCCGTCGTCGGGGACGGGGGCGGGCTCCTCCAGCAGGTCGAACACCCGGTCGGCGGCGGCCGAGGTGATGCCCCAGACACGTGTCACGTTGAGCAGGGTCAGCACGGGGGCGAACGCTCCCGCCGCCAGTACGACGGCCGGGGCGAGCGTCGTGGAGTCCAGTCCGCCGCCGGCCACCTGCACCACACCGGCGGCCAGCACGCTGAGCGTTCCGGCGCTGACGGTCAGCGCGGTGACAGCGGTCTCCAGGCCGCCGCGCAGGGCTTGGCGGCGCTGCGCGGCGGCCAGGTCGCGTGTGGCGTCGGCGACGCGGGCGCGGCGGTCGGCACCGCGGCCGAACACCGCGATCTCGCGCAGCCCGTGGACGAGGTCGACGACCTCCACGTTCACCGCGGCGGTCTTCTCCCGCACCGCGCGGCCCTGCTCGGCGGCCCGCGCCCGCAGCCACAGCGGCACGGTGTACGCCAACAGCAGCCAGGGCAGGAGCGCCAGCGCCAGCCAGCCGTTCCAGAAGACCAGGACGGTCACGGCCGCGGGCGGGACGATTCCCGCGACGGCGATGTAGATGGAGGTGTGCGCGTAGAAGATCTCCAGGCTCTCGCTGTCCTGGAGCGCGGTCGACACCATGTCGCCGGCGCGGCGCCGGAGCAGCCCGCCGGGCGCGATGCGCTCGAAGGCCCAGTAGAGCCACTGGCGGACCTGCGCGAGGATGCGGAACGACAGCTCGTGGGAGAGCCACGCCTCCACCCAGGTGGCCACGGCCCTGACCACGACCAGTGCCAGCAGCAGCCCGGTCAGCCGCCACAGCTCGCCGGTGCCGGCTCCGCCGAGGGCGCGTACGACGATGAAGGCGCCGAGCGTGCCGGCGGCGATCCCGCAGGCTTGGTTGAGCACACCGGCCAGGACCGACAGGCCGAACGTCCGGCGGTGGCCGGCCAGTACGGCCAGCAGGCCGGGCAGACCTCGGCGGGGGGCTCCGGCGCGCAGCCGTCCCGCTTCCCAGCGCTCGGCCGTCGGCTCTCCCATGACCGGGACCGGGGCCGAGGCCGTCGTCGCGGCAGGGGCCGTGACCGGGTCCGCTCCGCCGCGGCGCGTCCCTGACGCGTTCACCGGGCGGCCCCCGCCTGGACGGCGACCAGCTCGGCCCAGGCGCCGCCGGTGGCGAACAACTCGGCGGGCGGTCCGTGTTCGACGACGCGGCCTCCGTCGAGGACGGCGACGTGGTCGGCGGTGAGCACCGTGGACAACCGGTGGGCGATCACCAGGGTCGTGCGCTCGGCGGTGATCTCGGCCAGGGCCTCCTGCAGGGCCTTCTCGGTCTGCCCGTCGACGCTGGAGGTCGCCTCGTCGAGCACGAGGATCGGGGCGTTCTTGAGCAGCGCGCGGGCGATGGCCAGGCGCTGGCGCTCCCCGCCGGACAGGGTGGCGCCGCGCTCGCCGATCACGGTCTCGTAGCCGTCGGGCAGGGCCGCGATCACCTCGTGCACGCGGGCTCGCCGGGCGGCATCCTCCAGGCGCTCGCGTGTCGCTTCGGGTGCCGCGATGCGCAGGTTGTCGGCCACGGTGCCGTAGAAGAGGTGGACGTCCTGGCTGACCACGGCGGTCATCGCACGCACGTCGTCGGGAGCGGCCCGGCGCAGGTCGACCCCGTCGATCAGGATCCGGCCTTCCTGCGGGTCGAAGAAGCGCAGCAGCAGCGAGACGAGCGTGGACTTGCCCGCGCCGGAGCGGCCTACGACGGCGAGCGTCGCGCCCGGGGCGATCCGCAGGTCCACCCGGTCCAGCGCGGGTACCCGGGAGCCGGGATAGGCGAAGGTCACGTTCTCGAAGCGGACCTCCGGCGGGCCGGCCGGGTCCAGCGGGATGGCGCGCTCGGGAGCGCGCACCTGCGGTTCGGCGTCCAGCAGGGAGAAGATGCCCCCTGCGGCGGCCAGCCCGTAGAAGCCCTCGTGCCAGTAGTTCTGCAGTTCCTGCAGCGGCCGGAAGCACTCGGCTGCCAGGAACAGGACGGTGAACAGGGCGGCGGCGTCCAGGTGCCCGCCGGCCAGCCGCAGCGCGGCGACGGCGACCGACAGCGCGGTCCCCGCGGTCATCACGAACGCGGTGACGCAGTAGACCCCGGTCGAGGCCGCCAGGTTGCCCATCGTGGCCCGGTACAGGCGCTCGGCGTCGGTGCGCAGCCGCACGCCGTACCGCTCGCCGGCGCCCAGGGTCTTCAGCGTGGTCATCCCCGTCAGCGCGTCGAGGATGCGTGCGGCGAACCGCTCGTAGGCGTCCCAGTGGGCGCTCGCCCGATCGCCCAGCAGCCGCCGCCACAGCGGCCGCGACAGCGGCACCAGCAGCACGCAGGCGCCGACGGTCACCCCGACGACCGGGTCCAGCCAGGTCAGCGTGGCCACGATGGCCAGCGGCCCGGCCAGGCTGACGGCCACCTGGGGCAGGTAGAAGCCGACATAGGCCTGGATCGCCTCCACGCCGTCGCCGACGGTCGCCTGCGTCCTGCCCGCCGGGTGCGTCAGGGTGTGTCCGGGCCCGAGCTTCAGCAGCCGGTCGACCAGCCGGTCACGCAACCGTTCCTTGATCGCATGAGCGGTCCAGGTCGCCGTCATGTCCCTGGCCCACAACAGGGCTGTGCGGGTGGCGACGAGCGCGGCGACCGCCGCGACCGGGACGAGCAGCTCGTCCAGGGGCCGCCCGGTGAACGCCCGGCGCAGGGCCTCGGCGATCGCGAAACCCTGGCCGACGGCGCAGGCCGTACCGCCCAGCGCGAGCAGCACGGTGCACAGCACCGGCACGGGCGTCTCCCGCACCAGACCCACCAGCCGTCGCCTCACCAACACCCTCACTCACTCCTGTTGTCCGTGATGTCCCTACAAGTGATATTGAAAATGAAAATCAATGTCAAGACTTGATCCATGATGACATAGCAATGAAAATCATCACCAACCGATTGTCGGGAGTCCAGGTGGAACCTGCGCGCACTCTGCGCGAGCTGCTCGTCCGCAACCGCGACCTTCGCATGCTCTGGCTCGGCAACCTGATCAGCGTGTGCGGCGGATGGTTCTCCGCGGTCGCGGTGTTCGCGATGGTCTACGAGCACAGCGGCGCCGGCCTGGCCGCCGGGCTCACGCTGGCCGTGCGTTACCTGCCCGGCGTGCTGGCCGGGGTCTGGGGCGGCGTCCTGGCCGACCGGGCCGACCGGCGCGCGGTGATGCTGGTGACCGACGTGCTCATGGCGGCGCTCGCCGCCGCGTTCCTGCTCGCCGACGACCCGGGACGGCTCTGGCTCGTCTACCCGTTGACCTTCGCCTCCGCCGCCGCCGGATTCGTCTTCCAGGCCGCCCGCAACGCGTGGATGCCCAGCCTGGCCCGGCCGGAGGAGTACCCCCTGTACTCGGCGGCCGTGCAGGTCAACGGCCTGGTGTTCCAGGCGCTGGGCGGCGCCGCCGGAGGTCTCGTCGTCACGGTGGTGGGCTGGCGGTGGGCCTTCGCCGTCAACGCCGTCTCCTTCCTGCTGTCGGCCTGGCTCACCGCGACCGTCCGCTCCGGCGACCGGTCCGCGGGCTCCCCCTCGCACGGCTGGTTGCGCTCCCTGCGCGAAGGGGTCACGGTGGCCGTGCGCACCCGCGTCATCGCCGCCCTGCTCCTGTTGGAGGCGCTGTTCTGCCTCGGGCTGGGCGGCACGATCACCGCGATGACCTACCTGGCGCTGCGCGTACACGCCCTCGGCGAGGGCGGGACCGGATGGTTCTACGCCGTCCAGGGCGCGGTGGGAGGCGTGGTCCTGGTGCTCGCCGCCTCCCGGATCCGCGCCATGGGGCCACCCGGGCGTCACCTGGTCATCGGCCTGTCCTGCCTGGTCGAGGGCGGCCTCACCATGCTGCTCGGCCTGCCCGTCGGCGTGCTGCCCGCACTGGTGCTGTGGGGGATGATCTCCGCCGCCGAGGTGGTGTACGGCCCGGCGGCCATGACCACCCTGCTGACCGCGACGTCGAACGAGACCCGCGGCCGGGTCACGTCCCTGTGGAGCGCCACCGCCACCCTCAGCCTGGGTGTCTCGGCGGCCGTCACCGGCGCGCTCGTCGACCGGATGGGCGTCGCCGTCTTCGTCGTGCTCGGCCTGCTCATGGCGGTCGCCGGCGCCGCCTGGCTGGCCGTGCACGGTCGCGCTCCGGCGGCCTCCGGCACCGGAGCGGCTCCCGGGCGGCCGGTCGTGCCCTGACGCCTTCCGCCGGGGGAGCCGACCGGCCGGTCGTGCCCTGACGCCCTCCGCCGGGGGAGCCGATCGGCCGGTCGTGCGCCGACGCCTTCCGCCGGCGGAGCCGACCGGTCGTCCGTGCCGGCGGAGAGCCGGTCCGTGCGGATGTCAGCCCGGGATGATCAGGCCGCGCCGGTAGGCGCGGACGAGCCGGCGGGGCACCAGCAGTTCCCGCCCGTTCACCACGACCGGCACCAGGTCGGGAGCGGTGGCCTTCCACTGGGAGCGGCGGTGGCGGGTGTTGCTGCGCGAGGTCTTGCGCTTGGGAACCGCCACGGTCACCAGCTCGCCTTCGTGACGCCGGGAAGCTCGCCGCGGTGGGCCATTTCGCGGAAGCGGATGCGCGACAGCCCGAACTTGGTCAGGTGGCCGCGGGGGCGGCCGTCGACGGAGTCGCGGTTGCGCACGCGGGTGGCGCTCGCGTCACGCGGCTGGCGGCTCAGCGCGCGTACGGCCTCGGCCCGCTCCTCGGCGGTGCCGGTCCGGATGATCTCCTTCAGCTCGGCGCGGCGCCCGGCGTGCCGGGCGACGACGGCCTTCCTGCGCTCGTTGGCTGCGATCTTGCTCTTCTTGGCCATCAGACCTTTCCTCCTCGTGCCCGGATGCGGGCCACGGCGGCCTCGACGCCGATCTTGTCCACGGTCTTGATCGCTCTGGCGCTGAGGGTGAGGCGGACGAACCGGTTCTCACTGGGCAGCCAGTAGCGGCGGTGCTGGATGTTGGGGTTCCACCGGCGGCGGGTGCGCCGGTGGGAGTGGGAGACGTTGTTGCCGAAGACCGGCGCCGTACCGGTGAGCTGGCAGTGCGCGGACATCAGTTCCTCCCGTAGCGCTGGTTGAACCGCTCGACGCGGCCGGCGGTGTCGAGGACCCGGCTGCGGCCGGTGTAGAAGGGGTGGCTGGCGGAGGAGACGTCGACGTCGACCATCGGGTAGGTGTTGCCGTCCTCCCACTCGATCGTCTTGTCGCTGGTCATGGTGGATCGGGTCAGGAAGGCGACGTTCGCGCCCGGGTCGCGGAACACGACGGGGCGGTAGTCGGGGTGGATGCCCTTCTTCACGGGGTCATCGCTCCTCTCGGAAGAGCACGTGCCGGCGGAGGATCGGGTCGTACTTGCGCAGGGTGAGCCGGTCGGGATCGTTACGCCGGTTCTTGCGGGTGACGTAGGTGTAGCCGGTGCCTGCGGTCGATCGGATCTTGATCACGGGTCGGAGGTCGTTTCGGGCCATGGCGGTCCCTTCCGGGTGACAGCTGTGTCATGATATTGAAAACGGTTTTCATTATGCACCGTCCTTCAACCCGCCCGCCACCGAGCAAGGAGGCCACGTGCGGCACCCGGTCCTCACCGGCCCGTCCCCCGATCGGCAGGCCCCCGGCCTGCTCGACCGCGACCGTCCGGATCCGGCGCCGAGACACTGAGCAGGTGATCGATGGATCATCAGGACGCGCGCGAGCTCCGATCACGAGGCATGGCCGCGACCGGCCGCCGGTTGCTGGTCCTGCGCTTCCTGCGCCTGCAACGGGAGCCCAGGAGCGCCGCGGAGATCCACGCCTGTCTGCGGTCGCACGGCGACCACATCGGCCTGACGACCGTCTACCGCACGCTCGCCATCCTGGTCCGGGCCGACCTCGTGCACGCCTTCAAGCGGAACGGGGAGACGGCCTACCGGATCTGCAACCGGGGCCGCCACTGCCACCTGGTGTGCCGCGGCTGCGGAGCGGTCACCGAGATCGTGGCGTCCGGGCTGGAACCCGCGTCCACGGCGGGCTTCCGGATCGAGGAGATCTACGGAACCTGCTCCGCCTGCCTGGAGAGCGAGCCGCCGGTCCGGCCCGGCACCGGCCCCGGGCCGGGCTCGTCGGCCGGGTGAGGCTGGCGCAAAACCCGGGGCGGCCCGGCGCAAAACCCGAGGCGGCCCGGCGGAAGGCCCGGGGCAGGCCGGCGCGGTGGCCGGTCTCAGGTGCGGGGACGGGAGGTGTAGGGGAGCAGGGCCATCTCGCGGGCGTTCTTGATGGCCTTGGCGAGCTGCCGTTGCTGCTGGACGGTGACGCCGGTGACCCGGCGGCTGCGGATCTTCCCGCGGTCGGAGATGAACCTGCGCAGCAGGTCGGTGTCCTTGTAGTCGATGTAACCGACCCCGAGCAGCGGGTTGGTCTTCTTGCGGGGGGTGCGGCGGGGCTTCATGCGATCTCCTGGAGGTCGAGGATGGGGGCGAACGGGTCGTGGTAGCCGGCCCACGCGCCGGGGCCCGCCTGCTCCTCCGCCTCGGTGAGCAGGCAGGAGTCGAGCAGCGCGCGGATGCGGTCGCGATCCAGATCGGGGCCGGTGAAGACCAGGTGCTGGATGCGGTCGCCGTGTTCGGCGTCCCAGTCCAGGGTGGCCGCCATGCGGCGGGCGGGGGAGACCATCTCCCAGGCGGCCTCGGGCAGCGCCGCCAGCCAGGGGCCGGCGTCCTCCACCGAGACGATGCCGGCCACGGCGTCCCAGGCCAGCATCCGCTCGGCGCGGCCGGCCAGCCAGAACCGGCCGCGCGAGCGCACCGACTCGGTGACCAGCTCGTCCACGGCCTCGAAGAGCCGAGCCGGGTGCAGCGGGCGGCGGCTCCGCCAGACCATGGTGACGATCTCATCGGTCCGGGCGTCGCAGGGCAGCTGGGCGGTGGCGGGGTCGACGCGTTCGGCCAGCTCGGCGGTGCACACCGCGGCGCCGGTGACCTCGGGCATCGCGGTGACCTCGTGGACCGGGGTGACGGGGGCGAGATGGGCGAGCACCCTGCGGGAGAGCTCGACGTCCTCGTCGTCGCCGCCGTGCAGGACGAGGCCGGTGGGGTACTCGATCTGCCGGGCCAGCACCTCGGCCAGGTAGCGCTGGTCGCCCGCGGCGGCCGGCCTGCCGATCTCGGCCAGGCGCTCGCCACGGGTGATGTCCTCGGGCGTGGCCTCGGCGTCCAGCGCGGTGAGCACGGCGGTGAGCCGCAGCAGGTCCCGGGCCTCGTCGCAGTCGATCGCCTCGGCCACCGAACGCGGCTCCACCGAGTCCCACAGGTCCACCACGAGCAGCGAGGCGGCGGCCGCGAGCCGGACGAGCCGTGGGAGCAGGTCCTCGCGGACGGTGCAGGTGACACACCCGTGTGCGAGCTGCACATCGGACGTCTCGAGCACGCCCGACCGGTCGCGGACCACCCGCCGGACGCGGCCTTGCGTGACGGAGCGCAGGTCGTGGTGGATCGCGACCGACCCCGGATGCTCCGCCAGCAGCCGGTCGACCGCGGCCGCGCGGGCGGAGCGGTGCAGACCCGCGACGAGGACGACGGGAATGGACACAGGACCTCCGGCTACATAATGAAAACCGTTATCATTCTTATAGTACAGGTCCGCGTGCGGAGTGCGTCCCCCGCGCCGCGGGGAGAGGAGCCACCTAGACTCCGATCATGGGCGTGGACGTCGTCATGGTGCGCGCGGAGAACCGGGGAACGAGCCCGCGCAGGCGTAAGGTCGTGCCCGTGGCCGATGTCCCGGACCGCGACGACGTCTTCGTGCGGCTCGTGGAGCGGGTGCGCGGGCGGAGCCGGGCGCCGATGCTCGGGCGCGTCGATCCGTACGGAACACTGGTCCTGACCTGCTCGGAGATGCCGCAGCTCCTTCAGGAGCTCGCCTACCTCGCCGGGCTTGCGGTGGACGAGGCCGAGGCGCGGATGATCGACCGGGTGGCGGAGATCGCCCGCGCGTGCGCCGGGGATCCGGCGTCCGAGCTCCGCCTGGACGGCGATTGACCCCCGGGTGGGCGGTGCCGTCCGGGGGCGGTGAGGTCACGGCGGATTCGTCTCGGCGCTGCCGGATCCTGCGCGCGTGCGATGTCCGCCTCGGTGCAGCCGGGACCGGTCTGGTGGACTCGACGGAGAAGATCCGTCTTCCGGATCGAGTACGGCGAGGTCGCGGGGGAGCGTGCCGACGACGTCGTCGCGGCGGCGCTCAAACCGATCTCCAACCTGGAGATCGGCGAGCGGGTTCTCTACGGCCGGATGGAGAACATCGAGGAGGGCACCCTCATCGACTGAGCGCGGCCCAGAGCGTGCCGAACTCCTCGGCGGTCAGCGCGCTGAGGCCGAAGTCGTCGGGGTAGAGCGGGCCCTCGGCCAGGAAGCCGTGCTCGTCTTCGATGCGGTCCCAGGAGTATCTGCGGGCGACGCCGTCCGGGCCCAGCTCGGCGTGGCGCACGGGCCAGTACTCCCCGCCGTCGTCGATGACGGTCTCGAACAGCCACACGTGGCCGTCGGCGTCCGTCCCGTGCCAGTACAGGTGCGGTCTGTCGCTCTCGTCGAGTGCCCGAATCGCTTCTTTGCGGCGGTCCTGCACTGCTGCGCTCCTTCTGCTGCCGAGCAAAAGGCGATCGCACCTGCATGCGCTGCCTTTTGCCGGGTCGCGTGTTCTCGGTCCGCTCCGGGCGGAGGTCGACGGTCGTACGGCGGACCTGGGCGCGTCCCGGCAGCGAGTGGTGGTGGCCGGCTCGTGGCCGCGGGCGGGCACGTGGTCTCCGCCGATCGTTTCATCGATGACCTGTGGCGTGGGCGACCACCGCCCAAGACGCCGGCCGCCCTGCGGGCGCGTGCGCCCGGCCTGCGGTGGGTGCTCGAACCGGCGGGCTGCCCGGGGCCGGGTCACCGCGCCGGTGGGCGCCCGGCGGCGAGGTGGCGCCACGGAGCGTGTTCGGAGCCCGAGAAGCCGCGGATCGGCGGGCGTCGGCCGTACGATGCGAAAGGCCCTCCGGCGGATGATCGTCATCCGCTCGACGGGCGCCGCGAACCCTCCCCCCGAACGTTCTCGACGTGCGACGACGAGGGGAAGAGATGAGAAGGATCGCCGCCGCGCTCGGCCTGGGCGTCATCGGCCTCGCATCCCACGGGGCGGGCGGAGCCGCCGCTTCCGGGAGTGTTCCGGCTCCGCGGCCCGCCGTGGTTCCGGGAAGCGCCTCGGTCGCGGAGCCCGCGGCCGCTCCCGCCGAGCCGGTCTACGTGTTCAACCTTTACGGCGCGGAGGAGGGGCGGGCCGATCACCGGCCCGGGAACCTGGTGCTGTCAGAGTCCAGCACGGTGCGCGGCGTCGCCTGGCGGACCTGGCAGGGGCGGGCGGCGGCCGGCACGGGACTGCTGAGCGGGACCTGGTGCCTGCCGGGCTGCCTCACCGAGCCGTACACCGTGACGGTCACGCTCGGCACCGTGAAGAGGATCGGCGGGAGGAAGTACTTCACCCGCTTCGCCGTCCACGGCGACTTCCCCCGGCCGGAGGAGCCGGACGGCGCGATGTCCGGGGCACTTCCCACGCCGTGAGGGCGTCCGTCCGGACGGCTCCCGATTGATTTCGCATCCCGCTCCAGAGGCGTGTATGGTTACACCTGTCCGCAAGCGAGAGCGACAAGCAGGAGCGACACGGACAAGGCCCCTTTAGCTCAGTCGGCAGAGCGTCTCCATGGTAAGGAGAAGGTCTACGGTTCGATTCCGTAAAGGGGCTCAAAAGCCTGAAGGCCCTGACCGTGCGGTTGGGGCCTTCGGCGTGGAGGGCCGACTCGGTCCATCCGGAAAATGCTCAAGGTTCCCGGCCGTGAACGGGCATAATGGGGTGACCCAGAAGCGATCGCCCCTGACCCGTGCAAGTACGCAGGCACTCTGCGGGTCGGGTATCCTTGCGAGGTCGGTCGATTTCGTCGGCCTCAAGGCGGAGTAGCTCAGTCAGGCAGAGCAAACGGCTCATAATCGTTGTGTCGCCGGTTCAAGTCCGGCCTCCGCTACTACCCACCGGGTCCTCTCCTCAGGAGGGGACCTCTGCGTGGGTTGTCCACTGTCCCGAACGTAGAAAGGCACTCCCAAGTGGCTGCCACCGACGTTAGGCCTAAGATCACGCTGGCCTGCCAGGAGTGCAAGCACCGCAACTACATCACGCGGAAGAACCGGCGCAACGACCCGGATCGGCTTGAGCTGAAGAAGTACTGCCCGAACTGCAAGACGCACCAGGCGCACCGCGAGACCCGCTAGTCCGCGCGGCCTCCCACTTGCACGGGAGACGAGTGCTTCACCGGCACGCAATGAACTCAACGAGAACCGGCGCCTCCATCCGGAGGCGCCGGTTTGTCGTATCCGCGGAACTTTGTCGTTTCCGCACAGCATTTCCCGCCGGGTGTTGACCGCGGCCGACAGCCGGCGTGGGGGCGGACCGGGCTACGGTTTCCTGGTGGCCCGCGGGGGCTACATTCTGGAATCTTGTTCTGTTACTGTCGACCCCACCACCGGTGTCGGTCTCATCAGCTCGGTACTCGGTATCCGCAAAGGAGCACGATGGCTCTGAACCGCGATTTCGTCGGGCGGGCGTCCGCGCCTTCCGCGCCCTACGAGGTCAGTCGCGTGAAGATCAAGGAGTTCGCGACGGCGATCGGCGACGACAACCCGCTCTACCGGGACAGGGAGGCCGCCCGGGCGGCCGGGTACCCCGACGTGATCGCGCCGCCCACGTTCCCGATCGTGTTCAGCCTCGCCGGCGGGTCGATCCTGGCGGACCCCGAGCTGGGTCTGAACTTCGCCATGGTGGTCCACGGCGAGCAGCGCTTCGAGTATCACCGGCCGATCCACGCCGGGGACGAGCTCGTCAGCGTCTCGACGGTGACCGACATCCGCAGCGTCGGCCGCAACGAGTTCATCACCGTCAGGAGTGACGTCACGACCGTCGAGGGTGAGCCCGTGTGCACGACCTACAACACCATCGTCGAGCGTGGAGGGGCGGGCTGAGATGGCCGCGACGGTCAAGTACGACGAGGTCGAGACGGGCCAGGAGATCCCGCCCGTCGACTACCCGGTGCGCCGCGTCAACCTCGTGATGTACGCGGGGGCGTCCGGCGACTTCAACCCCATCCACTGGAACGAGCGGTTCGCCAAGACCGTCGGCCTGCCCGACGTCATCGCGCACGGCATGTTCACCATGGCTCAGGCGGGTCGGTTCGTCACCGACTGGGCGGGTGACCCGGGCGCGGTCGTCGACTACGGCGTGCGGTTCTCCTCCATGGTGGTCGTCCCCGACGACGAGCAGGGCGCCGTGATCACAGTGAGCGGGATCGTCGAGCAGAAGCTGGAGGACAAGCGTGTGGTGGTGGCGCTGACCGCCAGGTCCAACGACTCCCGGGTGCTGTCCAAGGCCCGCGCGGTGGTCCAGCTCTCGTAGGCGCGTCGCGGCGGAGGCGTCGGGCGCGCTCGGCGGGCCGGGATTCTTCTCCCGGTCCGTGGGTAGCGTCCCGGCATGAGCGAAGTACCACCTCACGTGACGGCCCTCGCCGAGCGACGGGCCGAGGCGCGGTCCCGGCGCGATCACGCCGTGGCCGACGCGCTCCGTGACGAGATCGCCGCCGCGGGCTGGCTGGTCCGTGACACCGCGGACGGGTTCGAGCTCGTTCCGGACGCGCCCTTCAAGGTCTGGCCCACGGTGCGGTCCATCCCCGTCCCGTCCGCCCGGCACGCCGGCCCGCAAGGAGCGGCCGCCGCCGCGGAGGGCTCCGCTCCGGGCCCGGAAACCGCCCGCGCCGACCGGACGCCCCCGCCCGCTGGCAGGCACGCCTCCTCCGCCGCACCGGATTCCTCGGCGCGCGCCGACTCCGCGTACCCCGGCCGGCACGCCTCCCCGGAGAGCGCGGACACCGCCGCGACCGGCCGTGACGGGGCCGCCGTGCGCGGGCGGGAAGGCACCGCGGAGGTGGGCCGCGACCGTTCCGGGGTGCTCAGCCGGGACGCCTCGGCCGACGAGAGGCGGGTCGAGGCGGCGGCGGAGCCGGGGCGGCGCCCCGGGGAGCTCGGCGTCGTGGACGCCGAGCGCGTCGCCGAGAAGGAGGCCGCGCCCGAGCAGAAGCCTCGGGGGTCCGAGCTGGTGGGCAGGGCGGACGACCTCGAAGGCCACCCTGAGCGGATGCTCTCCTCCCAGCTGCTGTGGGACGGCAGCCTGTCGATCTCCCGGCTCGACGAGTCGATCACCCCTCCGGCGGAGGTCGAGCGCCCGCGGCCCGCGCGGCCGACCGTGACGGTCGCGCTCCTCGTCGACGGCCGGCCCGACGATCTGCGCGAGTGCGTACGCGCCCTGGTGGCCCGGACCAACGCCAAGATCATGGCCCTGGACCTGGGAGACGTGGACGGCGCGGGCGGGGTTCTGCACGAACTGGTGCGAGAGTTCCCGCGCCGGGTGGAGGCATGGCACGTCGCCGAGACTCCGCACTGGCGGGGAGGTACCGCGGAGTGGGGCGAGAGCCGCGACAAGCTCCTGGCCCTCGACACCTCGGACGTGCACGTCGTGATGGAGACCTCGACCATCCTGGACGGCGACGCGATCACCCCGCTGGTCGACGAACTCGCCGAGGAGGACGTGGTCGCCGCGGGCTGGAAGGGTGTGAACCCACGTGACGACGGCCAGGAGTGGCTGGACGCCGAGCCGGGGGAGGTCCGGGGGCTGCTCGGCCAGCTGTTCGCGGTCAGGCGCGACGCCGCACTCGCCGCCGGAGGTTTTCCCGCCGGGGCCCACCGCTACCGCAACGCCGACCTGGAGTTCTCGCTCGCCCTCCCCGGCACGCTCGTCGCCCTCGGCAAGGACCTGCCGGTCCACGAGACGCGGCACCGCGGCCACCACGACGTCGACCCCGGCTGTCGGGACAGGGAGTCCCGCCGGACCTACGACCGGGTGCTGAGGCTGCTGCGCACCCCGTAGCCCATAGGCTGGTCGCGGATTTCGGCCGGGTCGTAGGGAAGCGCATGACTGAGCGGATGGCAGGGGTGCGGCTGGCGCCGTACACGACGTTGGGGCTGGGCGGACCGGCCGGGGCGTTCGTGGAGGCCGGGTCGGCCGAGGAGATCGTCGAGCTGGTGGCGGCGGCGGACCGGGCGGGCGAGCCGGTGCTCGTGCTCGGCGGCGGCAGCAACTTGGTCGTCGCCGACGACGGGTTCGACGGGCTGGTCGTGCGCGTCGCCTCGCGCGGCGTCGAGGTCGACGGCGGCCGGGTCACCGCCCAGGCCGGCGAAGACTGGGACGCCCTGGTCGAGCGCGCGGTCGCCGAGGGGTGGTCGGGCGTCGAGTGCCTGTCCGGGATCCCGGGCCTGGTCGGGTCCACCCCCATCCAGAACGTCGGCGCCTACGGGCAGGACGTGTCCCAGACGATCACCGGGGTCCGCGTCTACGACCGGCGCGCCGGAGAGGTCAGGGACCTGGACGCGCGCGAGTGCGGGTTCGCCTACCGGCACAGCGCGTTCAAGGCGGATCCCGGGCGCCACGTCGTGCTGGCGGTCACCTACGAGCTGGCCGCGGGCGGGCTGTCCGGTCCCATCGCATACCGGGAGCTGGCCACCCGGCTGGGTGTCGGCCTGGGCGAGCGGGTGCCGCTGGCCCGGGCCCGCGCGGCGGTGCTGGAGCTGCGCCGGGGCAAGGGGATGGTCCTCGACGCGGCCGACCCCGACACCCGCAGCGCGGGGTCGTTCTTCACCAACCCCGTCCTGACCGCGGACGAGGCCGCCGAGCTGGAGCGCCGGTCCCCGGGATTCCCGCGCTGGGACATGCCGGACGGCACCGTCAAGGTCCCGGCGGCATGGTTGATCGAGAACGCCGGCTTCCCCAAGGGTTACCGGCGCGGACCGGCGCGCATCTCCACCAAGCACACCCTCGCCATGACGAATCCCGACCTCTCGGCCACCACGGCCGACCTGCTCGACCTGGCCAGGGAGGTCCGCGACGGGGTGTTGGAGAAGTTCGGCGTCACCCTCGTCAACGAACCGGTGATGGTCGGCACCCGCCTCTGACCCGGTCCCGCTCCGCCACCGCTCCGCCACCGCTCCGCCACCGCTCCGCTCCGGCCCGGGCCCACCCGCCCCGCTCCTCCGATTCCGGTCCGGCCGGCCGGCGGGTTCCGGCGGTGGGCAGCCGGCCGCGGGCCCGGACACCGCGGACGGGTTCCTCCGGGGCGGCGTGCCCGGGAGGCGCGGGGAGACATGCGTCACTCCGGGAATCGGCGCGGCGGGCAGGCTGTTAAGGTCTGAGGAAACACCCGAGGGGGAGTAGTCCCAATCGCGTGATCGACATACTGGCGCCCCGTGGCGCCCGGTCGCGCGGGCCTCGGATCCGCCTGTCCGGGCGTGGTCCGCGGCGGACGAGACCTTCGGCCTGGCAGTCATTCGTCGATGCTGCCGGGCCGAAGACGTGCCCGAAACTCCCCGGGTGCCCGCTTCAGCCCGGCCGCGCGTGCGGGAAGGGCAATCTCGTTGGAAGCGTTCTGGATCAGCCTCGCCGTGATCTTCGTTGCCGAGCTCGGCGACAAGAGCCAGCTCATGGCGATGACCTTCGCGACCCGGTTCAAGCCGTGGCCGGTCCTGGCCGGCATCACCCTGGCCACCACGGTGGTCCACCTGATCAGTGTCGGCATGGGCGGGCTGGCGGGTGACCTCCTGCCCACCACCGCGATCACGATCATCGCGGGTCTCGCGTTCCTCGGCTTCGCCGTGTGGACGCTGCGCGGGGACGAGCTGACCGAGGAGGAGGCCCAGAAGGCGCGGCGCACCACCCGGTCGGCGCTCATCGCGGTGACCGTCGCCTTCTTCCTGGCCGAGCTGGGTGACAAGACCATGCTCGCCACCATCACGCTCGCCACCCAGCACGACTGGGTCGGCACCTGGATCGGCTCGACGGTCGGCATGGTCGCCGCCGACGCGCTGGCCATCGTGGTCGGCCGCATGCTCGGCAAGCACCTGCCCGAGAAGGTCATCCGGTACGGCGCCGCCGTCGCCTTCGCCGTCTTCGGCGTCGCCCTCCTGCTTGAGCCGCTGTTCGCCTGATCCGATCCGACTCCGCCGACCGTCCGGACGAGGCGGTGGGGCCTACGCCGTGCCGGACAGTGAGCCGGAGCAGGCCCGCCAGGCTCTCGGCCATGTCGGGGACGCGGGCAAGGCGACGCCTGATCGCCGCCGGTTTCGCCCCGGATATCCGCCGCGCGGTGGACGCACGGGAAGCCGGGCTCGTCTAGCGTCGTCGAGCCCGGGTTTGGACGGGCGAATGGTTTCGATGGGGTGTATCTATGTTCAAGCAGAAATATGACGTGATGCCGCGCCACGTGCTCTGCGTGCTCGGCTCGGGGCTGGATCTCGGCACGATCGAGGAGGTCGTCGGCGAGGTCGGGGGTCCCGGCTTCACCGTCGACCGGGAGAGTTTCCGGCAGGCTCCCGACCCGCGGATGGTGAGATCGTTCCGTTCCTGCCTGATGGACGACACCTTCGAGAGATCCGACTGGAAGGCCGTGGAGGAGCACGACTCCGTGGCGTACGTGCTGTCGCCGCCGATGGCGGTGCACAGCGGGTTCGACCCCCACCGGCCGACGATCGCCGGTGACGACGACGAGACCTTCGAACTGGTCTGGTACGACGCGTTCGACGCCTCGCGGCTGATGCTGGCGGTGACGGCGGCGCTGCTGCGCTCCGGCGCCACGGCCGCGAAGAACGAGAGCAGCGGCCTCACGCATGGCCGGGACCGGTGGCTCGCCATCGCCGACCGGGCAGCCGGGGCGGACGACTGGGTGGCGTTGGCCGTCGCTCTCTACTACGCCTGGGTCAAGCGGCCGCTCGCCGACGGCAACCTGCTGCGGAGCTGCGGCATGCATCTGCTGGGCGCGCCCGACGTGGAGGTCGAGGCCGCATGGCTGGCCCAGGAGACCGGGAGGCGGCCACCGGGGGCGCAGGTCGACGACAGCGTGGAGCTGATGGACCAGATGGCGCTCTACCTGCTGTGCGAAGATCGGGCACGGAAGATCCAGGATGGTGAGGGGTTCCGGCTCGCCCCCGACGCCCCGCGGTGGATCCTGGAGAGACACCCGTGCCGCCAGTACGACGAAGACGACTTCTACTTCAACCCGTACGGGTACTGGCGTCTCACACCCGACGCGTCTTCCACGCCCGCCGAACGGTAGGCCGCCACCGGTGAACGACGCCCGCCGGACGGCCGGATGTCCCCGTCCGGAGGTGCCCGCGCCCGCCGCCGTCCGGCGGCGATGACCCACAGGGGAGACACGGCAGGACGCCGTGGAGGGCCCTCGGTCCTCGGAGAGCGGGATCAGAGTGAGGACGCGGCGGCGGGCGGCGCCGATGGTGCGGACGTGCTCGGACTCGGCGGCGAAGCGCAGGGTGTCGCCGATCTCATCATGATGGGGGAGGTCAGCCGATCAGGGCGAGGCGGTGGGCGGTCGCGGCGGCCTCGCCGCGGCTGGAGACGCCCAGCTTGCCAAGGATGTTGGAGACGTGGACGCTCACGGTCTTGGCCGAGATGAACAGCTCGGCGGCGATGTCACGGTTGGAGAGCCCCTTGGCGACCAGCCGGAGCACCTCCACCTCGCGCGGGGTCAGGGCGGGCTCCGCGGCGCCGGGCTCGGCGGTCCCGGTCTCCGCGGCGAGGGAGGCGCCGACCCGGCGGGCCAGGGTCTCGATCTCGGCGGCCAGCGGCCGGGCGGAGAGGGCCACCGCGATCGGGTACGCCGTGCGCAGCCGGGTCGCGGCGCCGGCGCGGTCGCCCGCGGCGGCGGCCGCGCGTCCCGCGTGGAGCAGCGACCTGGCCCTCGGGAAGGGACGGCCGAGCCGTTCCCAGGCGGCGGCCGCGGCGTCGTGGTCGTGGATGAGGCCGAGCCGGTAGGCGTCGGCGACGGGGCTGTCCACGGTCATCGTGGCCGCGGCCTTCTCGATCTGGCCGCGCAGCGCCGCCACCCGTCCGGGCGCGAGCCGTTCGACCGCCTCGCAGATTCTCCCGAGCAGGCCGAGCACCCGCCAGCCCAGCATGGGCTTGCTCATGATCCGTGCCTCGCGGACGACGCGCTCGGCCACCTCCAGCGCGGCCAGCGGTTCCCCGCTCAGCATGTGGAAGCCGATCAGCAGCCGGGCGTCGGCCGACAGTTCCTGCATGAACTCCTCATGGGCACCGCCGAAGGCGCCCACCTCGGTCAGGACCGACCTGAGCACCTCCGTCTCGCCGCGGGCGACCGCCACATATCCGCGGACCCGCAACAGGTGGTGGCGGGTCCGCAGGGTCGGGTCCATGCGGAGGGCGTACTCGACGAGCCGGGCGGTCTCCTCGAACCGGCCCAGTGCCTCCAGGGCCTCGGCCCGGTTGTTGGCGATGAACGTGCCCTGCGCCCGGTAGCGGCCGTACTTCCTGGCCAGCCGCTCGCCTTCGAGGGCCAGCTCGATCGCCTCGGCGGAGCGGCCCATGTTGTTGAGCGCGTCCACGTTGTTGCCGATGGCGCGCAGGGTGATGCGGCCGGAGCCGACCCGCTCGCCGATCGCCTGGGCGGTGGCGTTGACGGCGATGGTGGCGGCGAGGTTGCCCGCGATCGAGTGCCCGAGGGCGAGGTTGAGCAGCAGGTCCGCCTCAAGCGACTCGTCGCCGTGCTCGCGGGCGATGCGCAGCGCCTCCTCGGTGAGCGTGGTCCCCTCCGCCACCTCGCCGCTGAACGTCAGGTACGAGCCCAGCTTGGAGAGCACGTCGGCGCGGTCCAGGCCCGGCTCGGGGACCAGCCGCTCGGCGTGGCGCAGGTCGTCGAGCACCCCCGGCTTCCGCCTGGACTTCCTCAGCTGCGACCGCTGCACCAGGAGGCGGGCCACCCGCGCGGGCTCGGCCCGCTCGTCGAGCTCCTCTAGCGCGGCCATGGCGAACTTGCTGCCCCGGTCGACCTCGCCGGAGGCCAGCGCGGCCGCCGCGGCCTTCTCCAGGACGGTGGTGTGGTCCACGCCGATCCGCTCGGCGGCGTCGGGGACCTTGCTCCACAGGGTGAGCACCCGCTCCAGGAGCTTCATCATCTCGTTGTGGGCGAAGGTCTTGGCGGCCTTGCCCGCCGCATCCCAGGCGGAGATGAGGGCCCAGACGTCGTCGCGGGCGGAGTACCAGTGATGGGCGATCTCGATGGCGGCCCGGCCGGGCGGGACCAGCGTGCGGTCCCTGCCGATCTCCTCGGCGAAGCGGGCGTGCAGCCGGACGTGCTCGCCGGGCAGGAGCTCGTCGTGTACGGCCTCGCGGATCAGCGCGTGCCGGAAGACGTAGGCGCGGCCGTCGGCGACCTGCAGCACGTTGGCCGCGATGGCGGGCCGCAGGGCGTCGTCGAGGTCGGGGCCGGACAGGCCGCTGACGGCGGCGAGCAGGTCGTGGCCCACGCGGGTGCCGCCCGCCGCGGCGACGCGCAGCACCCGCTGGGTCTCCTCGGGGAGCTGTTCGACGGAGCCGATGATCAGGTCGTGCAGCGAGTCGGGGAAGGCGCAGTCGCCGCCGCATTCCAGGAGCGCCTCGACGAACAGGGGGATGCCCTCGCTGCGCCGGAAGACCGAGTCGACCTGGGCGAAGTCGGGCACGGTGCCGAGGATCCCGGCCATCTGGGCCGCGACCTCGGCCTGGGTGAGCCGGGGCAGGTCCATCCGCAGGACCCCGTCCAGCCGCCCGAGCTCGGCGAGCACCGGCCGGAGCGGGTGCTGGCGGTGCAGGTCGTCGGAGCGGTAGGTGAGGATCATCAGCAGGGGCGCGGTGCGCAGGTTCCGGCTGAGGAAGGCGATCAGGTCGCGGCTGGACCGGTCGGCCCAGTGGAGGTCCTCGATGACGAGGATCACCGGGCGGTGCCCGGCGAGCCGTTCCAGCAGGGTGAGGATCTGCTCGAAGAGCCGCGCCCGGGCGGTGTCGCTCTCCACGTCGCCGCTCGGCTCGCCGAACTCGGGCAGCAGCCGGGCCAGGTCGCGTGCCCCTCCCTCGGGGAGCAGGGCGGCGACCTCGTCGGCACCGCATTCGCGGACGAGCTGGCGGATCGCCGCGGTGAACGGGGCGTAGGCGAGGCCCTCGGTCGACAGTTCCACGCAACCCCCGACGAGCACGTGGACGCCTTCGGCCGCGGCGCGCTCGGCGAAGCACCCGACGAGCCGGGACTTGCCGACGCCCGCCTCACCTCCGATGAGCACGGTCGCCGCGGAGTTCCCGCGTGCCCTTCTCAGGGCCTCGGCCAGATCCGCGAGCTCCGTCTCCCGTCCCACGAAGACGGGACTTACCGCCCGACCCATCATGTCTAACAGCATTTCATGCCTTATGTGAGGTTATCTCCTGATTTACCGGTCAGCGAAAGGTCCGGCCGGGAAGCCGTCGGCCCAATCAAGAAGACCGTCGGTCCGGTCATGAGGGCCGTCGGCCCGATCGGAGAGGCCGGGGAGCCGGTCAGGGGGCCGACGGCCGCGGGGGCCGGGGCGCCGGTCGGCGGATCAACGGCCGCGGGGCTCCGAAAGGAGCCCGGTCGAGGAGACCGGGAGGACGGCTGAGGAGACCGGGAGGACGGCTAAGGGGGCTGAGGAGCCCGGCCGGACAAGGGGAGACGGCCGGGCTCCGTGGTCGGGGTCACGCCGGGAGGATCTTGCCGAAGAGGCCCCGGCGGCGCTTGCCCTCCGGTTCCTCCTTCTTGGCCTCCCGGGCCTTCTCGGCCGCCTGGACCTGGCGGGCCAGGCGGTGGTTCTCGGCCGCCTCGCGGAGCTCGCCGGTCCGGTGGGCGATCATTTCGAGATGGAGATCGGGACCCATCAGGGTTCCTCCTTGGTGTGTGGTTCGCGCGGCCCGTTCGCGCCGGTGGCGCGAGCGGTGCGACTTCCTTGCACACTCAAGGCTCGTTCTAAGGCCCCCCGCCTCACATCGGGCGGATGCCTTATCCGCCGGCCTCACCCTGCCCCGGGAGTGCCTAGGACATGCCGGTTCGCCTCTAGGCATGCCCGGCCACCGCCTCGGGACCCTCACGGGACGATCTCCGCCGTGCCGTGATCTCCGATCTCCCGGGCTCTGCCGTCCCGTCTCCGGGGGCGGGCCGGAGCGTGGCCGCCGGGCTCAGAAACCGATGGGCTCGCGGACGAGTACGACGGTGCCCCGGCCGGGCAGGGCCTCCCGCTCAAGGATGAGGATCTTGCCGATGAACGACGTCTGACCGTACTTGTCGTTCAGGCGGCGCCATTCCCTGGGAAGGCTGTGGCCGCGGATGCGGCGCAGCCCGGTCTCCAGGTCCGGCACCACCTTCTGGGCGCCGACCACCCAGATGGCCTTGCGGGCGCCCGACGCGTAGGGGGCCAGCTGGCTGCCGCTGGCGGAGGCGACGAGCAGGCTGCCGCCCTCGGTGACGGCGTGCACGCTGCCGACGACCACCTCGGGGGTGGCTCCCAGCCGGATCCGCGCGTCCACGTCGCCCCCCAGGTCGCCCGCCTGCTCGCGGACGGACTGGAACTCGCCGGACTCGTCGACGTCGGCGGCGATGCCGGAGAGCCGCAGCGTCTCGCTGGAGGCGGTGAACACCGGCCTGTCCCTGGGCAGCAGGTCGGCGACGAGCTTGCGCGCCTCGGCCGCGGTGTCCACCAGGTGGACGAGGTAGCCGTTCCCGCGCAGGGCCGACGCCGCGCGGTCAAGCCGTGCCTCGTCGGCGGGGGCGGAGAAGGTCTCGTCGAGTTCGGGTGCCTGTACGGTCATGGCCGTCCTCTCGTGCTCGTCATTGGTTCTTGCTGGTAACTGACCACATTTTGCGGAACCATGAAGCGAGGGCGGAAGACGGCACCTTTTTCTGCCTCTGTGACCTGGAGGGAACCATGCCCGCGAACAGCGCGGATCCGGTCGGCGGCCGGGTGGACGTGAGAATGTCGGCCGTCATGGCGGCCCGCGACGACACGACCTGCCGGGTGCGCGACATCCTGGACAGGGTCGGTGACAAGTGGTCGCTGACCGTCATCGCGGAGCTGGGGAAGGGCGTCCGGCGCTTCACCGAGCTCAAGCACACCATCCCCGGTGTCAGCCAGCGCATGCTGACCGTGACGTTGCGCGGGCTCGAACGCGACGGGCTGGTCAGCCGCACCGTGCACCCCGTGGTGCCGCCCCGGGTCGACTACGAGCTGACCACGCTCGGGCGGACGCTGCTGGAGACCGTGTGGGCGCTCCTGGACTGGGCCCTGCAGCACGTGGACGACATCGACAAGGCCCGCGCCGACTACGACGCGCGGTGAGACCGGGCGTTTCGCGGTGCCGGGCGGCTTCGCAGACCTCGGCGAATGTTGACGAAAACGAGTGAGGGGGCTGGGCGGGGTCCGGTTTGGAACTCATCAGACCAATCGGCATGCTGGAGTGGTGTCAACTATGACGACCTCGCCAGCCGACGTGGCCGCGTCCAACGTCACGCTGCGAACCTTCCTGCACGGCCTGCCCGGTGTCGACCGGGTGGGCGCCGACCAGCGAGCGGCGATGCTCGGCACCCGATCGATCAAGACGACCGCCAAGGCGCGGGCCATCGACCTGGCCATCGGCATGGTGGACCTGACGACCCTCGAAGGAGCCGACACCCCGGGCAAGGTCCGCGCGATGTGCGCCAAGGCCGTCCGCCCCGACCCCTCAGACCCCTCCGTGCCGAAGGTGGCCGCGGTGTGCGTCTACCCCGACCTGGTGGCCCGGGCCGTGGAGGCGCTGAAGGGCTCCGGTGTCAAGGTGGCCAGTGTCGCGACCGCCTTCCCCAGCGGGCGCTCCTCCCTCGACGTCAAGGTCGCCGACACCGCGTTCGCGGTGGCGGCCGGGGCCGACGAGATCGACATGGTCATCGACCGGGGTGCCTTCCTCGCGGGTGACTACCTCAAGGTCTTCGAGGAGATCGCCGCCGTCAAGGCCGCGTGCGGCGACGCGCACCTGAAGGTGATCCTGGAGACCGGCGAGCTGTCCACGTACGACAACGTGCGCCGCGCGTCCTGGCTGGCCATGCTGGCCGGCGGTGACTTCATCAAGACCTCCACGGGCAAGGTCCAGCCCGCCGCGACCCTCCCGGTGACGCTGGTCATGCTGGAGGCGGTCCGCGACTTCCTCGCCTCGACCGGCCGCAAGGTCGGGGTGAAGCCCGCCGGTGGCATCCGGACCACCAAGGACGCCGTCAAGATGCTCGTCCTGGTCAACGAGACCGTCGGCGAGGGCTGGCTGAGCCCCGACTGGTTCCGGCTCGGCGCCTCCTCCCTCCTGAACGACCTGCTGATGCAGCGCCAGAAGATGGCCACCGGCAGGTACGCGGGCCCCGACTACTTCACCCTCGACTAACCCCGACGAAGGCGTTCCCATGTTTGAATACGCACCGGCGCCCGAGTCCCGTGACGTCGTCGACATCCGGCCCTCCTACGGCCTGTTCATCGACGGCGAGTTCGTCGACGGCACCGGAAAACCCTTCAAGACGGTCAATCCCGCCTCCGAGGAGGTCCTGGCCGAGGTGGCCACGGCCTCGCCGGACGACGTCGACCGGGCCGTCCGGGCCGCGCGCAAGGCGTTCGGCGGCTGGTCGGCGCTGCCCGGCGCCGAGCGCGCCAAATACCTGTTCCGGATCGCGCGCATCATCCAGGAGCGCTCGCGCGAGCTGGCCGTGCTGGAGTCGCTGGACAACGGCAAGCCGATCCGCGAGTCACGTGACGTGGACCTGCCCCTGGTCGCGGCGCACTTCTTCTACTACGCGGGCTGGGCGGACAAGCTCGGCTACGCCGGGTACGGCCCCGACCCGCGCCCGCTCGGGGTGGCCGGCCAGGTCATCCCGTGGAACTTCCCCCTGCTCATGCTGGCCTGGAAGATCGCCCCGGCGCTGGCCTGCGGAAACACGGTCGTCCTCAAGCCCGCCGAGACCACCCCGCTGACCGCGCTGCTGTTCGCGGAGATCTGCGGGCAGGCCGGCCTGCCGCCCGGCGTCGTCAACATCGTGACCGGCGCCGGCGAGACCGGCGCGGCCGTCGTGAACCACCCGGACGTCGACAAGGTGGCCTTCACCGGCTCCACCGAGGTCGGCCGCCAGATCGCCCGTGCGGTCGCCGGGTCGGGCAAGAAGGCCACCCTGGAGCTCGGCGGCAAGGCCGCGAACATCGTCTTCGAGGACGCCGCGCTCGACCAGGCCGTCGAGGGCATCGTCAACGGCATCTTCTTCAACCAGGGCCACGTCTGCTGCGCGGGCTCCCGGCTGCTGGTGCAGGAGTCGATCGGGGCGGAGCTGCTCGACGCTCTCAAGCGGCGGCTCGGCACGCTCCGGCTGGGCGACCCGCTGGACAAGAACACCGACATCGGCGCGATCAACTCCGCGGCCCAGCTCGCCAAGATTCGCGAGCTGTCGGACCTCGGCGAGGCGGAGGGCGCCGAACGCTGGTCTCCGTCGTGCGCGCTGCCCGACAAGGGCTTCTGGTTCCCGCCGACCATCTTCACCGGCGTCGCCCAGTCGCACCGGATCGCCCGCGAGGAGGTCTTCGGTCCCGTCCTGTCCGTGCTGACCTTCCGCACCCCGGCCGAGGCGGTGGAGAAGGCCAACAACACCCCGTTCGGCCTGTCCGCCGGCGTCTGGACGGAGAAGGGCTCGCGCATCCTGTGGATGGCGAGCAAGCTCCGCGCCGGCGTCGTCTGGGCCAACACCTTCAACCGGTTCGACCCCACCTCGCCGTTCGGCGGCTACAAGGAGTCGGGATACGGGAGAGAGGGCGGCCGGCACGGGCTGGAGGCGTATCTCGATGTGTGACCACAACGGTGCCGGGCGCCGTTCACGCCGTGCCCAGAGCACCCGGGGCCACGGCTTCGCCCGCGCCGGACGGCCGGCGCTGCGCGGCTGGTTCGCCCACCGGTGCGGCGTGAGCCGCTGCGGCCAGGTCTTCGTACCGGCGCGGCTGGCACAGCAGGAGAGCTCGTGGAGAGGGCGGGGAAATGAGTAAGGCGGAGAAGCCGAGCCGGGCACGCGCGGGCAGACGGGCCGCCGGGCGTCCCGAGGGCGAGGCGGCCGAGCACGCCGGCGGCCCGAAGAGCGCGGTGAAGGCTTCGGAGAGCGGGACCGCCGGGTCCGCGGAGGCGGCGGGGTCTGCGACGGAGACCGGGTCCGTGGAGACGGCCGGGGCTCCGGCGCAGGCCGGGTCCGGGGAGGTCGCCGGGCGTACGGGCGACGGACCGGGCGACGGCGGCCGGGTTCGTGGGCCCGCGCGGCTCGCCGTGCGCAAGACGTACAAGCTGTACATCGGCGGGGCGTTCCCGCGTTCGGAGAGCGGAAGGTCCTACGCCGTGACCTCCTCCAGGGGCGACTTCCTGGCCAACGCCTCCAAGGCCTCCCGCAAGGACGCCCGCGACGCGGTGTCGGCCGCGCGCAAGGCGTTCGGCGGCTGGTCCGGTGCCACTGCCTACAACCGGGGGCAGATCCTCTACCGCGTCGCCGAGATGCTTGAGGGCCGCCGGGCCCAGTTCGCCGCCGAGCTGGCCGAGGCGGGGACGGCCGACCCCGGGCGGATCGTGGACGCGGCCGTCGACCGGCTGGTCTGGTACGCCGGGTGGTCCGACAAGATCGCCGCGGTGGTGGGCTCCGCCAATCCGGTCGCCGGGCCGTACTTCAACATCTCCTCGCCGGAGCCGACCGGCGTGGTCGCGGTGGTCGCCCCCGACGAGCCGCTGCTGGGGCTCGTCTCGGTCGTCGCCCCGGTGATCGTCACGGGCAACACCTGCGTGGTGATCGCGAGTGAGCGGGCGCCGCTGCCCTCGATCACCCTGGCCGAGGTGCTGGCCACCTCGGACCTTCCCGGCGGGGTGGTCAACATCCTCACCGGCTCGGTCAGGGAGATCGCCCCCTGGCTGGCCGGGCACATGGACGTCAACGCCATCGACCTCACCGGGGTCGCCGACGGGGGCCTGGCGGTCGCGTGCGAGGAGGCCGCGGCGGAGAACCTCAAGCGCGTCCTCCGCCCCGCCGGCGCGACCGACTGGTCCGCCGACCCCGGGACCGGGCGCCTGACGGCCTTCCTGGAGACCAAGACCGTCTGGCATCCCACCGCGGTCTGACCCCGCGAACCGTGCGCCCGGCCCTGCGCGGGCCCCGCGGTCCGGCCCCCTCCGGGATCCGGCCCCGCGGGACCCGGGGCCGGATCCCGCCCTCCGGCTCAGGCCGCCGGGGTCCGGCTCAGGCCGCCGGGGCGTGGCGGGGCCAGGGGTGGGCGGCCTCCAACTGCGCGGCCAGGGCCAGCAACTGGGCCTCGCCGCCGGGGGCGGCGACAAGCTGGACGCCGATGGGCGTACCGCTGGAGTGCATGCCGTACGGGACGCTCATGGCCGGCCAGCCGGCCATGTTCCAGGCTCCGGTGGCGGGGGCGTACGTCACGTTGGTGCGGACGTTCGCCAGGAGGCCGCGGCGGCCCCAGCGGTCGGCGGCGGGCGGCACGGCGGCGAGCGTCGGCGTGACGAGCACGTCGGCGTTGCCGAGCCACCGGTCGGCCCCGTTGGCGCGCCAGCGGTCGCGGCCCGCTGCGCCGTCCATGCCCAGCCGGGCGAGGAGCCGGCCCGTCCGCACAAGTGACCTGGTGCGGCGCTCCAGGCCGCGCGGGTCGAGCCCCCGAGCGTCGTCGCGCGCGCAGGAGAACCAGGTGGCGACCGTCGCGTTGCCGAGCCAGACGGGCATTCGCGAGGTGTGCTCCACCACGGTGTGCCCGGCGGCGCCGAGAGCCTCGGCCGCCGCGCTCACCGCCGCCCGGAACTCCGCGTCCACCGAGAACCCGGGCGGCAGCGGCGCGGGCGCCACCGCGATCCGCAACCCCACCGGCTCCGCGGGGGTCAGCCCGCCCGGGTAGTCGTCGATGGCGCTGCCGACCCCGAGGGACTCGCTCTCGCCGGGCGTCGTCAGCGACATGTCGCCCGCCATCACGGCCAGGGCGAGGGCGAGGTCGGCCACGGTCGTGGCGAGCGGGCCGTTCTCCGACATCCCGTACCAGTCGCGCTCGGGCGGCGGGACCACCCCGTGGCCGGGTTTGATCGTGACCAGCCCGCAGCAGGCGGCCGGGATGCGCAGCGAGCCCAGCCCGTCGTTGCCGTGGGCCAGCGGCACCATCCCCGCGGTCACCGCCGCGGCGCTCCCGCCCGACGACCCGCCGGGGGTGCGCCCGAGGTCCCACGGGTTGCGCGTGATCCCGTACACGCTGTCGCAGAAGCCGGACAGGCACAGCTCCGGCACGTTGGTGAGACCGACGACCACCGCCCCCGCCGCCCTGAGCCGGGCCACCACCGGATGGTCGTCGGCGGCCGGCGCGCCGGGGGGCGCCGCGGACCCGTTGCGCGAGGTCTCGCCCCGGACCGCGACGTTGTCCTTGACGGCGACCGGCACCCCGGCGAGCGGCAGCGTGGCCAGGTCCTCGCGCTCCTGCAGGGCACGCGCCTCGGCCAGCGCCTTCTCGGCGCGGACCACGCGGAACGCCCCGATGCGCCCGTCTCGCTCGGCGATGGCGTCGAGGTGCTCCCCGACGACCACGGGCGCGGTGACCTTCCCCTGCCGCACGGCTTCTGAGATCTCCACTGCGGAACTTCCCACCCACGACATGCACCGAGTGTGGTGCGATGCGCGTGTCAGGGGAAGCGTTCCACATCTCAATCGGATGACGTGTCCGGCGCGTCGGCGTTATCCGGGCGGCCCTTCCTGAGTTCGCGGCCCGCCGCCTTGAGCGCCAGGCGCAGCGCGTACTCCAGCTGCGCGTTGACGCTCCTCAGATCGTCGGCCGCCCATCTGGCGATCGCCTCGTAGACGGCCGGATCGAGTCTCAACAGGACCTTCTTGCGCTCGACCATGCTCAGCCATAGAGACTGCCGGCGTTGACCACCGGCTGAGTCGCCCGGTCACCGCACAGGACGACCAGCAGGTTGGACACCATCTGCGCCTTGCGCTCCTCGTCGAGCTCCACGACGTCCTCCTCGCGCAGTTTGTTCAACGCGAGCTGGACCATGCCCACCGCGCCCGCGACGATGTGGGCGCGCGCCGCGACCACCTGGGTGGCCTGCTGGCGGACGAGCATAGCCTGAGCGATCTCCGGCGCGTACGCGAGATGGGTGATCCTCGCCTCCAGCACCTCCACCCCGGCCAGCTGGGTGCGGTCGCTCAGCTCGGCGGTGAGCTCGACGGCCACCTCGGCTCCGTCGCGGAGGCTGGTGCGGCCCTCGTCGTGGGCGTCGTACGGGTGGCTGGTGGCCAGGTGCCGGACGGCGGCCTCCGACTGGATCGCCACGTACTCCTCGTAGTCGTCCACGGAGAACGCCGCCTTGGCGGTGTCGGTCACCCGGTAGACGACGACGGCCGCGATCTCGACCGGGCTGCCGTCGGCGTCGTTCACCTTGAGCTTGGCCGTCTCGAAGTTGCGCACCCGGAGGGTGACGCGCTTCTTGCTGGTGAACGGCAGCACCCACTGGAAGCCGGCCTGGTTCACCGATCCGACATAGCGGCCGAGGAACTGCACGACCTTCGCCTCGTTGGGGTTGACCACCGTGAACCCGGTCATCACGACAACCGCGACGACCCCCCAGACGATCGCCGCGGCGGCCGCCCCCTCCAGCCTCGCGGCCGCCCATCCGGCGGCGACCGCGGCAGCCCCCAGCACCACAAGCCCGAGCAGAACGGCGAAGCCGCTCATCCGGAAAGCGCGTCGTTCCATGAGCCCTACCTTTGCTATCGGAGTGATATCACTACGATATCCCATGCCGGTCGCCCCTGCGAGACCCCGGCTGCCAGGCCAGATGCAAGTCGCCTCCAACCGTCGTTTCGCACACTGGAGACATGTGGCTCTTCGATCGCACGGTCCGCCAGATCCGCGGCAATCCCGTCCTGCTCACCTATCAGCCCCCGGAGCCCGGCAGACTGGAGGAGGTGCTCCGCCTGCACGACCCCCGGCTGAGGCGTTCGGGAGACTGGCTCGTCGCGGGCGGGGCCAAGTTCCGCTGGGCGGAGCTCACCCCGGAGCAGGCCGCCTCGGCGGGCCTCCCGGCCGGCCGGCGCGGCGCGATCATCGTCCGTCACCGGAACCGGACCACGGGCTCGTTCATCCTCAACGGCGTCGCCAGCCGCCTCGGCGGCGCCATCTACCCGCCGGAGGAACAGGACGACTATGTGGACGTCGAGGTGCGCATGCGCAAGAGCGACGGGATCGGCTGCGACGGGGCGGCCCAGCTCATCCGCCCGATCCTCGGCGCGCGGACCGTCGAGCACGATCACGGCCTGGGCATGTGCCAGATCGTCGGAGGGGAGGGCGACCCCGTCGTGGTCACCTACAACTGGCCGGGCGCCGACGCCGAGCACATCGTCGACCTGGAACTCGACGCGGAGGACCCGGCCGACCTCCCCGCTCTGGAGCGCCTCTACCGCGCCGCGGTGGCCATCGCCGAGACCACCGGAGCCAGCATCACCTGCAAGGACTTCCCCGTCACCCGTCTGGAGGACATCGTCCCTCCCACCGACCGCTTCCCCGGCTGAGTCTCCCCGCTTCACCCGCGAAGGTTCCCCGGCCGGTCCGTGGAGCTTCCGGCCTCTCTCCTGCGGAGCGCCCCCGGCTGCCCGTGGAGCTTCCCGCCTCTCCTGCGGAGCGTCACCGGCTCCCCGCTGAGATCGCACGGCGGCCTCCCGGCGCGGCCGGACGGCCCTCCCCCTCGACGGCTCTTCGTCCCTTTCCCGGCTGCCCCGGCTGTTGCGGCGATCGGGCGATGCGGCGGAGACATGGCATGTATCGTCCGTTTTTGATCTTCTTTGATATGGGTGGATAGGGATATCTCGTGACACCGGCGGAGCCCGACTGGTCGGGCGTGCTGAAGTCTCTGTGCCTGGTCGTGAGCTCCGCGCTCCTGCTGGGCGGCGCCCTGCAGGCCGGTTTCCGCGCCGTGGTCTCCTTCGCGGGCTGGGAACGGGAGATGCCCGTCATGGCCGTCGCGGCGCAGGTGGCCAACCCCGACAGGCGCTTCTCCGCCACCGACGTCGACCGGGGGGCGCTGGCGGCGACCTACACGCTCACGGGGGAACCGCGCGGCACCGGGGCGGGCACCCGTGACTACGAGATCGTGGAGGATCTCACCGGCCGCGTCGACGCCCCCCGCCTCGGCGGCCCGGAGGCCACCGCGCTGGGGCGCGCGATCAAGGGGGTCGTCGCGAACACCGCGTTCGTCGACCGGGAGGAGGACAAGGAGCGGCGGGAGGCCACACGGAAGGCCCTCGACGGGCTTCCCGCCGGGCTCAGCGCCGTCGCGGCCGTGGAGTTCGCCGGCCCGATGACCGCGGAGCGGATGATCGCTTTCAACCGGGAACACGGTCTGTGCCCCGGTGCCGACACCGTCTACATCTACTCGCCCTACCGCTACAACGACTCCACCGGTGAGCCCCCGGCCAACGCGATCGCCTGGAACCGGGGGATGGGCTACCGGAGTTCCGGGTGGCTGACCTACCTGTGCGAGGGTGAGCCGCTGCCGGCTCTTGAGGCGTTCCGGGAGTGGACGAGGCAGCTCACCTCCCACCACGACAGAGGGCTGGAGCAGTTCGGGCTGGACCGGCAGTCGCTCGTCGGCGCCGCCCGGGAGGGCCGCGTCCACGGGTTCGTCGCCGACTCCTGGAAGGTCTCCGACCTGCGCAAGCTGCTCGACGCCCCCGAAGTGCGGGGGGTGACGGTCACCGGCGTGGCCTTCGATCCCGAGCGGCTCCGGCCGGTCAGCGGCGAGGGTTGACGCGGCGGGTGGCGACGGCCGACAGGGGGTCTTCGGGCCAGGGGTGCTTCGGGTAGCGGCCGCGGAGCTCGGCGCGGACCGCGCGGTAGCCCTCGCGCCAGAACGAGGCCAGGTCGGCGGTGACGGCCGCCGGGCGGCCGGCGGGGGAGAGCAGGTGAATCAGCAGGGGGACACCGGCGACCCGCGGGGCCTCGGCCCAGCCGAACAGCTCCTGCAGCTTGGCGGCCAGCACCGGTTGCTCGCCCGAGTAGTCGATCCTGATCCGCGACCCGCTGGGCACCTCGACCCGCTCCGGGGCCACCTCCGCCAGGCGCGCGTGCCACGGGACCAGACGCTGCAGGGCGGCGGCCACGTCGACGCGCTCCAGGTCGGACCGGCGGCGGGCGCGCGACAGCTCGGGCTCCAGCCAGCGCTCGGCGGCCTCGACCAGCGCGGCGTCGTCCGTCGCGGGCCACGGGTCGCCGAGCGCGCGGTGACAGAAGGCCAGGCGCTCGCGCAGGGCGACGGCCTCGGGCGTCCAGCGCAGGATCGACAGGCCCTCCGTCCGCAGGCCGTCGAGGACGGCCGGCCGTACGTCGGCGTCGCGCAGCGTCACGGCGGACAGCTCGATCGCGCCCAGCCGCTCCACCCGGCGCGCCGAGACGTCACCGCGCCGCTCTCCCGGCGGGACGCGCCAGGCGATCTCCTCCTCGGTGCCGTACAGCGGGGCGGCGGCGAGCCTGGCGATCTCCTCGTCGATCACCACCGCCTGCCTGATCCGGGCGGACGCGGCTCCCGCCGGGCGGTCCGCGACCGCGACGGCCAGCCACTCCGCCGTGTCCAGCCGCGACCCGCGCGGCAACTCGGCGGCCGTGCCGGAGGCCATCAGGTACGCCCCGCCGCGCCGCCGCGCCACCCGCTCCGGGTAGGCCAGCGCCACGACCGTCCCGGCCACCGCGTCGTCACCGTGCCCGGTGCGGCCCTGTCCCGGGCCGCCCCGCGCCGCGTCACCGTGTCCCGCGGCGCCCGCCCCCGTGGCTGTCCCGGCCACCGCGTCACCCCGGCCGGAACCCGCGCCGCGACCCGGACGGTCGCCGGGGACGACCCGGGCCAGGCGTCTCGCCTCCGCCCGCCAGCGGGCGGCGAAACCGTCGTCCCCGCGGCGGGCGGAGCGCCAGACGGCCACCAGGTCGTCGCTCGCGTCCCGGGGAAGCTGCTCGGACAGCAGCGCCACCACCTCCGCCGCCTGCGGGCCCGCGTCGATCAGGGCCCGGGCCAGGCGCGGGTGGATCCCGGCCCCGGCCATCCGCCTGCCCCGGTCGGTCACCCGGCCCGCGGGATCGAGGGCACCGAGGGCGTGCAGGGTGCGCCGGGCGGCGTCCATCGCGGCGGGCGGAGGCGCGTCGAGGAGGGCCAGGCCGGTGGCGGCCGGGTCGCCCCAGCAGGCGGCCTGGAGGGCGAAGCCGGTCAGGTCGGCCAGGGCGATCTCGGGCTGGGCGTGCTCGGGGAGCCGTTCGTGCTCCGCCGCCGACCAGCACCGGTACACCACACCGGGTGCCTCGCGGCCCGCCCGCCCGGCCCGCTGGGTGGCCGAGGCACGCGAGGCGCGGACGGTGGTGAGCGAGCCGAGCCCGCGGGCGTGGTCGGTGCGCGGCTCCCGGGCCAGGCCGGAGTCGACCACGATCCGGACGCCCGGCACGGTCAGGCTCGACTCGGCGACCGAGGTGGCGAGCACCACCCTGCGCCCCGCGCCGGGCGACAGCACCGCGTCCTGGACGTGGGCCGGGGCCTGGCCGTGGACCTGCAGCACGTCGACGCCGGGGAGCCCGGAAAGGCTCGCGGCCACCCGGCCGATCTCGCCGACCCCGGGCAGGAAGCACAGCACGTCCCCCTCGTGCTCG
Source organism: Streptosporangium fragile (assembly GCF_039534445.1). NCBI lineage: Bacteria > Bacillati > Actinomycetota > Actinomycetes > Streptosporangiales > Streptosporangiaceae > Streptosporangium > Streptosporangium fragile. Next base: position 51,624 of record NZ_BAAAVI010000058.1, read on the forward strand.
GCCAGCGCGCGCCGGACGACCCCGGCGACGTGGGCCAGGAACGCCGGGTCGACCCGCAGGCCGTGCGGGGGCGCGATCGTCCCCGCCGGCGGCGCCCAGACGGGCGTGACCGGGTGCATGGTCCCGGAGGCGTGCACGACCGGCGCGAGGCCGTCGGCGCCGTCCGCGCCGTCCATGTCTCGGGGGCCGGAGAGGCCGTCGGGGGAGCCGAGGAGACGGGCCCAGGGCAGGGCGTCGGCGGTGGCGGAGGTGGCGACCAGGCGCAGGTCCGGACGGAGCGTCGCGCGCACGTCGAGGAGGAAGGCCAGGGCCGTGTCGGCGTCGAGATGGCGCTCGTGGCACTCGTCCAGCAGGACCGTGCCGACGCCGTCGAGCTCGGGGTCGCGCTGGAGCCGCTGGAGGAGCACCCCCGTGGTGACGACCTCGACGACCGTCCCGGGACCGGCCCTGCGCTCGCCGCGGATCGAGAACCCGACCTCCGCGCCCACGTCCGACTCCAGCAGCCACGCCATCCGCCGCGCCGCCGCCCGCACCGCCATCCGCCGGGGCTCGGCCACGATCACCCGTCCGGGCGCCGGACCGTCCGGCAGCCCGGCCAGCGCGAGCGGGACGAGCGTGGTCTTGCCGGTGCCGGGAGGGGCGGTGAGCACGGCCACGCCGCGCTCGTCCAGCGCCGCCAGCAACTCGGGCAGCGCATGGCGGACGGGCAGGCCGGACCAGTCTGAACGCACCCGCCCAGTCTCCCCGACCGCGGTGCCCGCCGGGACACGGGATCAGTTCCTTACTCCGTAATATGTCCCCCCACCCGTATCGGGGCGTGTTTCGCCAGAATCCATTACATGGTCGAACAGTCGGACGCGTTCCGCGACGGATCCGTGTCACCCCGCGCGGACGGAGAAGAGTCCGGGGCGCCGGAGACGGACCGGAAGCTGCCGCCGCTCACCCGAGCCCTCGTCGGACCCCCCGGCCGGTGGCTGCTGCCCGGCTTCGCGCTCACCGGTCTGCTGCTGCTCTACGGTTCGAGTATCCCCGGCGGCCACTTCCTGGCCCAGTTGCTCGGCGGCTCCCTCGTGCTGATCCTCGGTTGCGGCTGGGTGTCCCGTTTCGTCGTGGGGCTGCTGCGCGCGGACGGCCGGTCCGGCCTGCGCAGGCACTGGGTGCGCTGGGCCGCGGCACCGGCGATGGTCGCGGCCGTGGCCGCGCTCATCGGCGCGGGCGCCCCCATGGACGCGCGGTTCGCCCTGTCCGAGGCGAGCATGGAGCGGCTGGCGCGGGCGGTGTCCGCCGGGACGCACACCGGGGACGGCGAAGGGTGGGTCGGGCTGTTCCCCGTCTCGTCGGTCGACCGGGTCGAGGGCGGCGTGTCCTTCACCCTGGAGGATGTGGGCTTCGTGACTCGCCACGGCTTCGCCTGGAGGCCCGGCGGGCCGCCCGCGTATGACGACGGGAACCATGACGACGGGGACTTCGTCTACCGGCACATCCGCGGACCCTGGTACGAGTGGACCCAGCTGTGGTGAGGCCGGACAGGCCGGGGTTCTGGGTCGCGGTCGCCGGGCTCGCGCTCCTGGCGGGGTTGATCGGCCCACTTGCGGGAATCATCCCTTTTGTGATCGGGCTCGCCGCCATGTTCGCCGCCGTCGTGACCGCCTACCAGGAAGCCGCCCGGCTGCGGGCGCAGCAGAGCACGTCGCCCGCCGAGGGCGACCCGCCCGGCCCGCCCCGGACCGGCGGGGGGACGGAGTCCCGGTCCTGATCCCACGGAGACCGAGCCCGCCCCCGGAGGAGCGTCAGGCCGAGGGGTCGAGGACGCCCATGCTGACCAGGGCGATGATGACGACGCCCAGGGCGATCCGGTAGATCACGAAACCGGTGAAGCGGTGGGTGCTGATGTACTTCAGGAACCACGAGACCGCCAGGTAGCCCACGACGAAGGAGATCACGGTGGCCAGGATCGTGGGCCCCCAGGCGGGCGCCCCGTCCTCGCCGATCTCGAACAGCTCCAGGAAGCCCGCGCCCAGCACGGCCGGGATGGCCAGCAGGAAGGAGTACTTCGCGGCCTCCTCCCGGCGGTAGTCCAGCAGCAGCCCGGCGCTGATCGTGCCGCCGGAGCGGGAGACGCCGGGGATCAGGGCGAGCGACTGGGCGAGACCGTAGAGCAGGGCGTGGATGGGGTTGAGGTGCCGCTCCAGGGTGAGCTTGTTGCGGGCGCTGCGGTCGGCGAGCCAGAGGACCAGGCCGAAGACGATGAGCGTCGTGCCGATCAGGCGCAGGTCGCGGAAGACGCTCTCGATGGAGTCCTTGAAGGCCAGGCCGAGCAGGACGATGGGGAGCGTGCCGACGATGACGTACCAGCCCATCCGGGCGGCGTGGTGGGCGCGCAGGGCGGGCGTCCACAGGGCGCGCGTCCAGGTGGAGATGATCTCCCAGATGTCCTTCCGGAAGTAGATCAGCACCGCGGCCTCGGTGCCGAGCTGGATCACCGCGGTGAACGCCGCGCCGGGGTCCTGCCAGCCGAAGAGCGCGGAGACGACCCGGATGTGCGCGCTGGAGGAGATTGGCAGAAACTCCGTCAATCCCTGGAGCAGTCCCAGGACCACCGCTTCGAACCAGCCGATCAACTTTGACACCTTCCGTACCCGCGCATGCGTGACCTACGCGAGGCTAGCGGAGCGTTGGGGCGCCTGTGACCTCAGCATTGCACTCGTTACCGTCCGTGATCGGACATGGTGAACGCCGGGTGGAGTCCGGTTGAACATCGGGCTGACCCCGGCTGTATGCGAAACCAACGCGATCCGGTGCGAACCGCGCCCCGGGGCCCGGGGCGCCTCGCGCGAGGCGCCCCGGGCAGGGGGCGAGGCGGAGCCGTCAG
>NZ_BAAAVI010000059.1:0-54464 GCF_039534445.1 Streptosporangium fragile
CCGGGTTTGTGTCAACTTGTCGCTTTCGCGATGGCCGACCTCGCCCGCCGGATCCATGCGGATGCCGGCCGCCCTGCCTCCAGGGCAACCCCTCTAACTTACTCCAACATAGCGTCCGTGTCGAATCATGCAGACACGCCCGGTTTGCCGGATGGAAAGAGGGGGTTGCTGGGCAGTTCACCGATCCGGAGTCTTGCGAGATCCCGGGGGCGCGTCGCCCTGCAAGAAGAACATTACCAGGACTCCCACGTCCCAAAGACAACTTGCCAACCATCCCCGAGGGTCGCGCGTCCCAAACGTTCGTAGGACGTCGAAGCTCGCAACCAGACGTCAAGCCGTTCGCAATCGACTCCGGATACCAAGTAGGAGCGAGGGTCAGGATCCTGACTCCGCCGTGGAGGTGAGCACCATGACCCGCTCGGAGTTCGACGACATCCGCGCGCACATCGACGCGGAGGCCGACCGCCCTGGCGACCTGCTGAGGGTCGCCCGGTCCCTGCTGAGCGACCTTGAAGACGCCCGAATGCGCGAAGCGACTCTTCGGGCCTACTACCTGCGTCTTCTGACGGCGGCCCGTGCGACGGTCGCCGCGGACGCGGCCGGCTACCCGGAGCCGCTGACCTTCCTCACCGACGAGCTCGCCAAGCGCGGCCAACTCCCGTCCACAGAGGATGAGGTGAACCGCATCCTGGCCGACGCGCACACCGCGACCGCCCTGTTGGCCGCGCTGGAGAAGAATCCGCGCGGGACAGCCCCGATGACCGATCGCGGGTTCCGCGTGCGGAGGTGTGCCGGCACGAGCCGTAGCCTCCCGCGATGACGCGTTCCGCGTCATTGACCTGGTCTTGAACCAAGATCTGCAACACTTCAGGCATGTTGCAGCGGGGGCTGAATTGGGCTGCGGCGACCCTCGTGGGCGTCTTCGGCTTTATCTGGATCGGTGTCGTGGTGTTCGCGGCCGTCGAGGTCCCGATGTGGGCGCGGATCGGGCAGGCTTCGTTCGGGGCCTTCCTCACCGGCTGGGCTCTGTACAAGGCGAGCCTGCTGCTGCGCCGCAGCCAGCCGAAGTTCGTGCCACGACACCGGCGGGTCCGCGTCCGGGCCTGACACCCGCCGTTCCCGGGGCCGCGCCGCGAACCGGGGAGAGTGGGCTACGTGCCCGTCCGAAACACACGCAGTTCATCGGCCACCTCCTGGCAGGGCGCCCCGAGGTCGAACCGGCTGAGGAGGTAGACGCCCTCCCCGGTGTCGATCTCCAGGAGCTCCGTGCGGGAGGTGAAACGGGTCCGCCTGTCCACGCGGACCCGCTCGACCGCGCTCCACGGCACTCGCTGGGACCCGGCGAAGCCCTTGACCACGACGAGACCCTCTCCGTCGGCGCTCAGCCGAACCGGAGCCAGGACGTCGCGCAGCGCCAGGGCGGCCACGGCCAGGGCCGCGACGCCCGCCAGGATCATGCCGCGGGGGTCGTCACGGCTCAGCACGGTCAGCAGCGCCAGGACAAGCACCGCGATGACCTTCAGCACGAGAAGATCGCGGCGCACGCGCCAGCGCAGGACCGGTTCGGGCATCTCAGTCACGACCGCACGCTACCTCTCAGCTCTGGGGCATGTACGGCGGTGGCCACCCTCACCCCGGGCGCGGCACCGCGGCATCGGTGACCACGGAGGCTCCAGGCTGGGAGTCGGACAGCGCCAGGCGCGTCCCGCATTCGGGGTAATCGCACGAACACGGCCCGGAACTCCGGATCCGCCGGGAGGCCGACCGCGTCGGCGGCGTCGAGGAGTGGGTTCAGCCAGCCGCGACACTGCGGTTCGGTGAGTCTTTGCCAAGGTGCTGGAAGAGCATGTGGGGGTATCCCCCACGCTCTGCGGTGTAGCGGGCCGGACCGCCGAAGACCTCGCCGAGCCACATTGCCACGTGCGCGGGATGTCCAGGGTCCATGTGTGCGAAAGCCCGATGAGATCGTCTTCGCGCACCCCGCCGTAGAAGGTCTCGGACAGCCGCTCCAGGGCCTCGGCTCCGCCCGCCCACTCGTAGAGCGTCGGCACAGCGGACCCTGGCCGCGGATCCCGGTGGGCGCGTAGTGACGCATCTCCTCGATGTCGCTGACGTACGGCCGGATCTCAGCGAAGAACGCCGCGAAGTCCGGGCCCTTGCGGAAGCCCTCCAGGTCGTCCTCGGCGGAGGTCCAGGTCATCCGCAGGATGTAGGCAGGCAGGCTCGTCCACGTAGCGGGTGAGTTCTTACCCGACGCACTGCGGCGCCTTCATATGGGATTAAAAACAAGGCCCTGATCTCTGAGAGATCAGGGCCTTTGTTTCGTAGCGGGGACAGGATTTGAACCTGCGACCTCTGGGTTATGAGCCCAGCGAGCTACCGAACTGCTCCACCCCGCGTCGGTGTGTCTCAACAGTATCCGGATTTCCCTCCCAGGTGCAAACCGGTTGAGGAACCGGCGGCGTGGCGAGGTCATCGCGCCGGCTCGACGACCGTGATACCTGGCGGCGTCCCGACCCGCGTACCAGGCGCTCCCGCAGGTGGAGGCGGACCGGCGTCCACACACCACCGACCGCGGCCATGCCCATCGGGAAGCGGTGACCGCCTACCCCTCGGCACGTGCCGCTCCCGATCTCCAGGCCCTGGGAAGACGGCGTAGGGCAGGCACCGGACCCGGCGACGTGCGGTGCCCCGCTGAACGCGTGGTGGGGATCCATGCCACCCCGGACGGAGGGGATCGGGCGCGCGAACGGAGCGAGACCACTCCTCGAACCGTGAGCACGGGAGTCATGAGAAGTCGGCACCGGGCACCGGGAGAGCCGATACGAGAGCCGTGAACAGCCGACGCGGGGCCGGAGCCGGAAAGGAACCGGCACCCGGGTCGGAGAGGAGAACATGCGAAAGGCCCCGGTCGCCGTTTTCGGCGACCGGGGCCTTCGTTCAGTAGCGGGGACAGGATTTGAACCTGCGACCTCTGGGTTATGAGCCCAGCGAGCTACCGAGCTGCTCCACCCCGCGTCGGTGTACGTCCGTAAGACTACCCGGCTCCGGAGGCGAATGCGAATCGAATGCCGCTGGGCTCCTGTCGATCTTCCAGGGGCCGCCCGATACTCCTAGGAGTTCGGCGGCGGTGAGGCCGTGGGTGTCACCGCCGGCGTGGGTGTCGGTGACGCCGACGAGGTCGGGCTCGGGCTCGGGGAGGCAGTGGACTCGGGCGCGGACGGCGCCGTGGCGGCCGTGCCCTTGAGCTTGTCGAGCGCCTCCTTCAGCTCCTTCTGTGCCTCGCCGTACGCCGCCCAGTCGGGCGGGTTCTCCGCCAGGGCGTCCTGGGCCTTCTGGTAGGCCTCCTCCACGTCGTTGATCGCTCCGGTCAGCTCGGTGGCGGGCTTGGACTCCTCGGGCTTGGTCTCCTCCGGCTTGGCCTCGCCGGGCTTGTTCTCCGTGGGCGCGGTCTGCTGGGCCTCGTCCCCGAAGACCTGCTTCAGCGCGTCCCCGAGCGTGTCACCGAAGCCGACCTTGTCTCCGTAGGAGACCAGGACGCGGCGGAGGATCGGGTACGGCTCCTGGCCGGAGGATGCCGCGGTCTCCACGTAGACCGGCTCGATGTAGACCAGGCCGCCGGCGAACGGCAGCGTGAGCAGGTTTCCGTAGCGGACCTTCGCCCCGCCGATGCCGAGCAGGTTGAGCTCCCCGGAGAACTTGTTCTGGAAGTTGTTCTGCACCTGGCCTGGGCCGGGGATCGTGGTGTTGGACGGCATGCGCAGGATGCGCAGCTTCCCGTAGTCGGGCCCCGGGGTGGCGTCCACCGCCATGAACGCGGCCAGGTTGGGTCCCTGCCGCGGCACGAACGTGGTGGTCAGCGAGAACGACGGCGCCGACGTTCCGGGCATCTTGACCGACAGGTAGTACGGCGGCTGCTTGATGTCGCGCTCGCCCGACGACGGGTCGGTGGGGACGTTCCAGAAGTCCTGACCGCTGTAGAAGGCCGAGGCGTCCTCGATGTGGTAGCGGGACAGCACGTCGCGCTGAACCTTGAACAGCGCCTCCGGGTAGCGCAGATGCTGCTTGAGCTGCGCGGGCATCTCCGACTGCGGCTTGATGACACCCGGGAAAGCCTTGCGCCAGGTCTGCAGGATCGGGTCCTTCTCGTCCCAGGCGTACAGGGTGACGGTGCCGTCGTAGGCGTCGACCGTGGCCTTGACCGAGTTGCGCATGTAGTTGATCTGGTCGCGGGGCTGCGGCACCACCAGGCGGGGGTCGGTGACCGTGTCGCGCGTCATCGCCTCCAGGCTCTTGCTCTGGGAGTACGGGTAGGCGTTGGAGGTGGTGTACGCGTCGGCGATCCAGACCACCCTGCCGTCGACGATGGCGGGGTAGGGGTTGTTGTCGAGGCTCAGGAACGGCGCCACCTTGGCGATGCGCTCCTGCGGGTTGCGCTCGTAGAGGATCTTGGACTTCTCGTTGATGTCACCCGAGAGCAGCAGGTTGATCTCGCTGTACTTCGCGGCGTAGAGCATCCGGTTGAAGAACGAGCCGACCGGGACGCCGCCCTTGCCGGTATAGGTGGTGTTCTTCTGGCCGGTGGTGTTCCTCTGGTCGGCGCCGCCGCTCTCGGGGTAGTCGAGCTCCTGGTTCCGGTCGCCGCCCACGATGACGTACTCGGGCGCGGCCGGGGCCTCACCGAAGTAGATCCGGGACTCCTTCAAGCCGGTCCGCTCGGCCAGAGAGCCGGTCACCGGCATGTCCTTGGCGTCGAAGTTGGGCAGTCCCTGGGAGTCGACCTCGTTGCCCGGCGCGGCCACGAAGCCGTAGCCGTGGGTGTAGACGAGGTGCCGGTTGATCCAGTTGTTCTGCTCGGGCGGCGGGCCGGTGAGCTCCCGGACCGCGACGACGGTGTCACGCATGGTGCCATCGGCGTCGGGGTAGCGGTCGACGTCGAGCGGGTCGTGGAAGTCGTAGTAACCGCGGATCCGCTGCTTCTGCTGGTAGGTCTTCGCGACCAGGTTCGGGTCGAGCAGGCGCACACCGGAGATCGAACTGTCGGCGCCGACGCTCGCCTTGCTCGCGTCGCCCTGCGCCGCGTAGTTGATGACCTCCGAATTCTCTACGCCGTAGGCCTTTCTGGTGGCGTCGATGTTGCGCTTGATGTAGAGCTGCTCCTTGCCCTGCTGGTTCGGCTTGACCTGGAACTGCTCGACCAGCGCGGGGTAGACCCCGCCGATCAGGACGGCCGAGAGCACCAGGAGGCCGAAGCCGACGCCGGGCAGCATGCCGCCGGGCCGCACGACGCCCGCGAAGAAGAGGGCGGCGCAGATCAGGGCGATGATCGCCAGGATGGTCTTGGCCGGGAGCACCGCGTTGACGTCGGTGTACGACGCGCCGTGGACGAAGCCGCGATCGGAGAAGACCAGACCGTACCGATCGATCCAGTACGCGACCGCCTTGAGGAGCACGAAGACGCCGAGCAGCACCGACAGGTGCACCCGGGCCGCACGCGAGGCGTGCACGCCGGGCGACTGGAGCCGGAACCCTCCGTACAGGTAGTGCACGATCGCGGCCATGACGGCCGACAGCACCACCGCGACGAACAGGAAGTTCAGCACCATCCGGATGAACGGATAGGTGAACATGAAGAACGAGATGTCCATCTTGAACAGCTGGTCGGGCTCGCCGAACGGCGTCGCGTTGACGAACTCCAGCCAGGTCTTCCACTGCCCGGAGATCGACGACCCGGAGAAGAGGGCGAGCACGGCCATACCGACCAGGAAGATCAGCTTGCGGTGCGGGTCGAGGGCCATCCGGTAGCGGTCGGCACCGCTGGCGCCACCGAACATGCCCGGACCGAACATGGGCCGCACGCGGTACGCCAGCAGCATGTTGCCGCCGACGATACCGACCATCAGCAGGGCTCCCACGATGAACAGCAGGATCTGCGTGACGACCACACCAGAGAAGACCGCCGTGTAGTCGACCGAGTCGTACCACAGGTAGTCGGTGAAGATACCGGCGAAAAGGAAGAACACCACGACGATCGCCGCGAGGGCGATGGCGACGGGAAGCAACAATCGTGGCCGGCGGGGCAAGCGCATTGCCCTGCCGGCTCCGGGGGTCCGGAAGCTCAAGGCCAACCCCTTGTCGTAAGAGCACGGTCCGTGTCTGGAAACCTACACCGGCAGGGGTTCGGCCGCGCTCAGCCGCTCGGGCACGGTCCGGCCACAACCCCCGAGGGTCCGGGGTCCAGTGGTACCAACGCGCAAAGGTCAGGACGAGTGCCCGGATCTCCGATTCGTACCGAAAAACTCTGTCTTTTTGGGCGCCTTGGTGATTCCGATGGATATGGATGGGTGTGCCCTTGGGCGGCTCACGGAGCGGCCCCGAGCGCGGTCCACCCGGGTCCGGCAGGGGGCGGGGCGCCTGAGCCGGGCGGGTCGGCACCGGAGCCAGCGGAGCCAGGGGCGCAGCTCGAACCGGAGCCGGGGTGGGGCCGGGTCAGCCGGTGGGGCAGCTCGGCGTGGCGCCCTTGCCGGTGCGGATCGCGTCGATCGCCTGCACCGCCTCGTGGAGCGTCTCGACCTTGACCAGCTTCAGGCCGTCGGGAATGGCCTTGACGGCCTCGGCGCAGTTGTCGGCAGGGGTGAGGAAGAACGTCGCCCCCGACTTGCGGGCGCCGACCATCTTCTGCTGGATGCCGCCGATCGGACCGACCTGACCCTCGGGAGTGATCGTGCCGGTGCCGGCGATGGACTTGCCGCCGGTCATCGGCCCGGGGGTGAGCTTGTCGACGATGCCGAGGGAGAAAATCATCCCCGCGCTGGGCCCGCCGACGTCGCCGACGTTGATGGAGACCTCGAAGGGGAACCTGTAACCGACCCGCATGGTGATGCCGACGATCGGCGTGCCGTCCTTGGCCGCGGTGGTCGGGACGGGGATGGTCAGGCTCTGGGTGCCGCGGTTGACGACGAAGGTGACCGTCTCGCCCGCCTTGCGCTTGCGGACGGTGGCCGAGACGGTCTCCCGGTCCTTCGCGGGCGTGCCGTCCACCGAGACGATCTCGTCGCCTTGCTTGAACTTGCCGTCGGCGGGCAGGCCCTTCTCCATGGAGGCCACGGTCACGACGGAGGTATAGGGGATCTTCAGCTCGGTCAGCGCCGCGGCGGTCGCGTCGTCCTGGGAGTTGGTCATCTCCTGGGTGTTCTGCTCCTCGACCTCCTTGGCGGTGGTCGCCGGCGGGAAGATCGTCTCTTCCGGCACGACCGCGATGGTCGGGTCGATCCACCCCTTGAGCGCGCTGAACAGGTCGAGCCTGGTGCCCGGCCCGCCCTGATAGGCCACGGTGACGAGGCTGAGCTTGCCGTCGGTCGGATAGGTCTGGCGTCCCTTGATGCTGATCACCGGCTTGCCCTCGACGTCACCGATGGTGTTCTCGGTCGGCCCGGGGCTCAGGACGACGTAGGGCACCGGCAGCACGGCTCCGATGACGGCGAGCGCGAGCGTGAGGAAACCGGCCACCATCAGGGTCAACGCTCGTCGGGACATGGGATAAAGACTATGCCGTACCGCAGGTCGCCAAACCTCACCCACGCGTGTCGTCTCCCCGGAACCGCCGCCGCCGCCCGACCCGGCACCCTCGCGTCAAGCCCCGGCCGGCACGAGGACCCCAACTGCGGAACCCGATCGTCCGGCCCGGCGGGCTCAGTCGCAGGCGCCGACCCACTCGGACGAACCATCGGCGAAAAGCTGGTTCTTCCAGATGGGGACCTGGCTCTTGAGATCGTCGATCAACCTGCGGGAGGCCTCGAACGCCTCACCGCGGTGCGGGCAGGAGACCGCGACGATGACCGCGATGTCACCGAGCTGCAGATCGCCGACCCGGTGCACCGCGGCCAGCGCGGTCACCGGGAAGTCCGCGGCGACCTTCTCCGCCACCCGGCGCAGCTCGGCCTCGGCACTCGGATGCGCCGAGTAGGAGAGGCTCGTGACCGGTTTGCCGTGATCATGGTCGCGTACCGTGCCGATGAAGACCGTCGTGCCGCCCGCGGCGTGGTCGCCGACGGCGGCGAACACCTCGTCGACCGAGAGCGGGGTGTCGCGAATACCGAGCAGCCGGATGACATCCACGTCACAAAGCGTACCGCCCCGGCAAAAATGTCCCCGGGGGCGAGCGGCCCCGAGCTCCGGTGTGCCGGACGGTGTCGTGTACGCCCTTCGGATTCCGCAGACGGGTCTCGCGTACGTTCCCCGGGCCTCGCCCGTGCCCTCATACCCGGCGCTTCTTGCGGGCTGCCCGGACGATGGCCGCGGTGCCGAGGACGGCGACGGTGGCGCCGGCGGCGGTCAGCGTGGCCTCCTTGCCGGACAGGCGGCGGCCGACGACCGCGTGCTTGCCCTCGCGCAGCTCCAGGAGCTGCGCGAAGGCGGCCTCGTTGGTCCACATCGGCTTCCAGCCGGCCTCGCGCAGGGCCGCGCAGTCGACCACCCAGGGGTAGACGACATAGTGCAGGTCGGTCGCCGGGGCCGGGGTGACGCCGAGACGGTGCAGGCGCTGGGCGGTGCCGAAGGTCAGCCCGGCGGGCAGCTCCAGGCGGCGCAGCCCGGAGATCTCCTCGACCTGCTCCTGCTCCAACCAGCCGTCGCCGCCGACGGCCACCACACCGGAGACCACACCGAGCGCCGCCAGCTCCAGGGCCGAGACGAGATCGTCGATGTGGCAGAACTGCCAGCGGGGGCTGCACCCCTTGACCGTGAGCAGCCTGGGGGCCTCGAAATGCCGGGTGACCACGCTGTCGACGCCGGGGCCGACAACGGCTGCGGGCCGGATCACCGTCACGTCGAGACCGGGGTGGCTGCGCAGGGAACGGCGGGCCAACGCCTCGATCTCCAGATGGTCGCCGACCATGCCCGTGTCGGGCTCGGCCGCGACCGCCGAATCCTCGGGCAGCGGGACGGGGTTGTCGGGCGCGGCTCCGTACACCATGGCGCTGGTGACCAGCACGACCCGGCGCACCCGGGCGGCGGCGCTGGCGGTGAGCACCGTCTGCGCCGCGCGCAGGTTGTAGGCGCGCCGCTCCGCAGGATCCGCGTCCAGCGCGTAGTCGGCCGCCAGGTGTACGAGCACGTCGATGTCGGAGATCCGGTTCGCCAAGAGCGGATCTCGGACGTCGAGCACCCGCCACGTGACGTCGGGTACGTCGCCGCGCTGCTCGTCGATGGCCACGACCCTGCGGAAATCCGCAGACGAGGCGACCTTCGCGACGAAGGCGCGGCCGATACCCGAGGCGGCGCCGGTGACGGCGACGACGGGGGGCCGGGAGCGTTTTGAGGTAGGCACCAGGTCCTCACTTTGCACTGACCCGCCGTGCGACGGATAACGTGGCGGATGTGGACTCCTCCATCCTGCACGAGGTAGAGCGGTGACTGACTTGCCAGGTCGGGAAAACGACCCCAACGAGAATCCGTTCGCCATGTTCGGCAACCCGGAGCAGATCGCAGCGGCCATGCGCCAGTTCGCCGACATGCTCTCCGCACCGCCGAGCTCAGGTCCCGTCAACTGGGACATGGCGAAGAACATCGCACGGCACGTCGTGGCCGCCGAAGGCGACCCGAGTGTCATGGAAGGCGAGCGACGCCAGATCGTCGACGCCCTGAACCTCGCCGACCTGTGGCTCAACGAGGCCACCGCGCTGCCGAGCGGGGTCAACAACCCTCAGGCGTGGAGCCGTTCGGAGTGGATCGAGAAGACCATCCCCGTCTGGCGGAAACTCTGCGATCCCATCGCCGCCCGCATGGTCGAGACCATGAGCGGCACGCTCGGCGCGGCGGGCCTGCCCCCGGAGGCGCAGGCCATGGCCGGGCCGCTGATGGGGATGATGAAGCAGATGGGCGGCATGATGGTCGGCCAGCAGATCGGCCAGGCCGTCGGCTCGCTCGCCCGTGAGGTGCTCGGCTCCACCGACATCGGCCTGCCGCTGTCGGACAACGCCGCCCTGCTGCCCGGCGGCATCGCCGCGTTCAGCCAGGGACTGGAGACGCCCGCCGAGGAGATCCGCCTGTATCTCGCCCTGCGCGAGGCGGCGCACCACCGGCTGTTCCAGCACGTCCCGTGGCTGCGGGCGCACCTGCTCGGCGCGGTGGAGGAGTACGCCAGGGGTATCACGGTGGACGCGTCCGCGCTGGAGGAGCAGATCCGCGGGCTCGACATCAACAACCCCGAGCAGATCCAGCAACTGCTGAGCGGCGGCAACCTGCTCAAGCCCGAGGAGACCGAGCGGCAGAAGGCCGCCCTGTCCCGGCTGGAGACCATGCTCGCCCTGGTCGAGGGCTGGGTCGGCACCGTCGTCGACAGCGCGGCCGAGGGCAAGCTCCCCTCCGCGACCGCGCTGGCGGAGACCGTACGGCGCCGCAGGGCGAGCGGCGGCCCCGCCGAGCAGACCTTCGCCACGCTCGTCGGCCTGGAGCTGCGGCCCCGCCGCCTGCGCGAGGCGGCCGTGCTGTGGCAGGCGCTGAAGGCCGACCGGGGCGTCGACGGGCGTGACGCGCTCTGGAGTCACCCCGACCTGATGCCGACCGCCGACGACCTCGAGAACCCCGAGCGCTTCGTGCGGGGCGAGCCCGAGCTCGACCTGTCCGCCCTGGAGGCCTCTCTGCGGGAGGCTTCGGCCGCCCCCGGCGAGGATCGCGCGTCCGGCGAGGGCGCTGCGGACAAGGGTGACGCTCGGGACACTCAGCGGGAAGGCGACGACAAGGACGACGAAGGCGGCACCGGCGCCAAGGGCGAGGGCGTGTGAGCCTGCGTGACGACGCCCGTGAGGTGCTCACGGGCTGGACGGCGCCCACCGCCGAGGAAGAGCTGCTGCGCAAGGAGTTCCTGGAACACGTCCACGCCCACGAGGACGCGATGTGGCGGGAATGCGTGCCGGGCCACCTCACGGCGACCACGGCCGTGCTCTCCCACGACGGCGAGCGGGTGCTGCTGACGCTGCACCCCAAGGCGGGGATGTGGCTTCCCATGGGCGGTCACTGCGAGCGCGGCGACGTCTCGCTGGAGGCGGTCGCGCTGCGGGAGGCGACCGAGGAGTCCGGCATCCCCGGGCTGCGGCTGCTGCCCGGCCCGCTGGCCCTCGACCGGCACCGCGTCTGGTGCCACCCGCCGCACAGCCACCACCTGGACATCGAGTACGGCGCGGTCGCCCCGGCGGCCGTCGAGGCCGTGATCAGCGAGGAGTCGCTCGACCTGCGGTGGTTCCCGGTGGACGGGATCCCCGACCTCTCCGATGAGGCGACCCGCCGGCTGGCCCGCCGCGCCCGGGAGATCCTGCTCGCCGGGTGACGCCCGCCGGATGAGGCGGGTGCGCCCGAAGGACGCCCGGCGGGGTGGACCCGGGGCGGCGGGCATCGGGTTCAGAAGGCGTTGGACCGTTTTATGCCCGTTTCACTTCCCCCCCGATATCTTCATCTCCGTCAGGCCAGGCAAGCGAATCGGGGCACTGTGAGCGTGGACGTCGTAGCTGACAAGGGCGTCGGAGGGGCGATCATGACCCCGGCACGGCGGCGCTGGCGGGTGCCGAAGTCTCTCGCCTGGGCCGCAGTCGCGCCGTTCGCCGCCTGGGCGGTCGCCCGGGTCGCCGGTTTGGAACGTGACTCGCTCACCACACAGCTCATGACCGCCACCCCGTACGCGGCGGCGGCCTCGCTCGTGCCGGTGCTGCTGTCCGCGCTGTCCCGCAACCGCGCCGCCACCGCCGTCGCGCTGGTCACCGCCACGGCGCTCGGCTTCAGCGTGCTCCCGCGCGCCATCGGCTCCGCCGAGGCCACGACGGGTACGCCGCTGCGGGTGCTGACGCTGAACATGCTGTTCGGCCACGCCGACCCGGGGGTCGTGATGGACCTCGTCCGGCGCCTGAAGCCGGACGTGCTGAGCGCCCAGGAGCTGACCCCGGGGATGGTCGAGGAACTGGACGCGGCCGGGCTGAAGGAGGCCATGCCGCACCGGGTGCTGGAGCCGGAGTGGAGCGCCGGCGGCAGCGGCCTGTACGCCAGGTACGAGCTGACCCCCCTGGAGGGCATGTTCGAGGCGATCGGGCACAACATGCCCGCCGCCCGGATGAGCCTGCCCGGGGCCAAGCCCGTGGAGCTCGTCTCCGTGCACCCGTTCCCGCCGCTGGGCAGGCAGGTGCACGACTGGACCGCCGCGCTGGACGCCCTGCCCTCCGCCGTTCCCGACAGGATCCGCATCCTCGCGGGCGACTTCAACGCCAGCCTCGACCACGTGGCCATGCGCCGCTTCCTGAACCGCGGCTACGTGGACGCCGCCGACGCCGTCGGCGAGGGGCTCGTGCCGACCTGGCCCGCGCACAGGGGCATTCCCCCGATCATCACCATCGATCACGTCGTGGTGGACCAGCGGGTGGGCGTGAACGAGGTCAGCATCCACACCGTCACGGGGACCGACCACCGGGCTGTCTTCGCCGACCTGCGGGTGCCCGCGTCCTGACGCCCCGTGCGGATCGTGTGACCGTTCCGGCGCCACGAACCGTCGCGGTGTCCCCGGGCTCGCGGCACGGTGTCCCGGAGCTGCGGGGCTGGGGACTCAGGCCGAGAGCAGGGCCCGGGTGTTGTCCCAGCCTTCCAGGCCCGGGTCGAGCAGGCGGATGTCGTCGGGGTCGCGCAGGCGGTGCCAGCCGGGCCCCCTGGCGACCATGCGGCTGCCCGGGGCCGAGGCGCGCAACTGCTTGACCGGGTCGAGGTCGTCCAGGCCCACCGCGGCCCAGTCGGGGTAGGGCAGATGCGCCGCCAGCGCCACCGCGCCGCCCTCGGCCGCGGGACAGACGGCGATCCGCGCCCGGCCGAGCTCGCGGAAGAGCTTGCCGATGAGGAGGGGCGGCAGGTCGGGCGCGTCAGCGCCGAGCAGGACGGCCTGCTCGGCCCGGGGCAGGGCCGCGAACGCCGTCCTGACGAGGGCGGCGCCGGAAAGGTCGGGGATCTCGATCACCGGGGTGCCCGGCCAGACGATCTCCTCCATGCCCGGCACGCTCGTCACCACGACCGGCGAGACGAAGTCGAGGCCGGCGACGAGCTCGTAGGTGTCTTCGGCGAGGGCCGTCAGGAAGTCCGCGGGGTCGATTCCGGGGGGTGCCGCCCGTGCGATCGGGGGCGTGACGAGAACCGCTACTACTCGATCTTCGGTCAACATTCCTCCGCGGCGCCGTTGGCCGCGGTGGAGAATCCTTCGAGGAAGCCCCGTGCCCGTTCGGCCTTGGGATATTTTTCCACCAGCGCCCAGAAACGGGGACCATGGCTCGGCACCAGCAGGTGAACGAGCTCATGCATGATCACATAATCGACCACCCACGACGGCATGCCCCGAAGCCGCGTGGAGATCCTGATGGTGCCGTGCTCCGGGGTGCACGAGCCCCAGCGGTGCTGCTGGTTCTCCACCCAGCGCACACTCGACGGCTTGGCCTTCCCGCCCAGGTGACGGGCCGACAGCTCGATCGCCCGGTCGAGCAGGTCGTCGTCCGAGGGGCGTCTGCGCTGCTCCTTGGCCGCCAGCCGGTCGAGCATCCGGCGCACCCACTGCTCCTCGTCGGTGCTGCTCAGCCCGGCGGGAAGGAGCACGATCGTTTTCTCGCCGTCGCGGTACGCAGAAACCGTCCGCCGGCGACGAGAACTTCGACGGACCTCGACTGTCTCGGGGGGCACATATGAACGGTAGCCGAGAATGGCGAATTCACACCAGAGGGTAGAACGCGTTCCCGCTGGTCAATCCCCGTTCGCTGATTGTTCAACGAGATCGATCCGCTATGGCCGTGACTTATCGAATTAACCTGGTTATCGGCTGTCTCATGCGTTGCCGAATCGCGGGGCGCGCCGTTCTCTCTGAGCCGCCAGTCCTTCGAGCATGTCGTCGGAGGCCATGGTGACGGGTTGGGCGAGGGATTCCCAGCGGAGCGCGGCCTCGAGATCCGCGTGCCCGCCGCCCGCGAGGGCGACCTTGGTGAGCCGGGTGGCGATCGGCGCGTTGGCGGCGGTCCGCGACGCGATCTCCATCACCTCTTCCATCAGCGACTCGCGGGGGAAGGCCCTCGTCGCCAATCCCGCCGACGCCGCCTCCTCGCCGGTCACCGTCCGCCCCGTGAGCAGCATCTCCCTGGCCACCTGTACGCCTGCGACCCTCGGCAGCAGGTAGGTGGCGGCCATCCCGGGATGCAGGCCCAGAGAGGTGAAGGGCGCCAGAAGCTTGGCCTCCCGCGCCGCGTAGACCAGGTCGCAGGCGAGGGCGAGGCAGAGCCCGGCCCCGACGGCGGCGCCGTTGACGGCTGCGATCGTCGGCACCTCCAGGTCCGCGACGGCCAGCCAGGTCCGGTAGAAGCCGAGCATCCGGTCACGCAGGGCGGGCACGCTCTCGGTACCGCGCTCGGCGAGCCAGGAGAGGTCTCCCCCTGAGCAGAACGCGTCTCCCGCACCGGTGACCACCACGCACCGGACGTCCCGGTCCGCGGAGAGGTCGGCGATCACCCGCCGCCAGTCGCCGGTCATCCCGTCGGTCATCGCGTTGCGCCGGTCCGGACGGTTCAGGGTGAGCACCACGACACCGTCGTCACGCCGGTCGACCAAGAGCTCGTTCATGCCGGGGAGCGTAGTGCAGATCTTTTTTCCGGTGGAGCCTCCCGCCCGTCTTTCCCGGTGGAACCTCCCGCCCGTGTGGTCGCCCCGCCCACAGGGGCCCGTCCACAGGGGCCCGTCCACAGGGGGCGGGACGTTGTCCACAGGGGGCGGGAAAGGGGTCCGGGATCTTGCTCGGGCGTGGCACGCTGGCACGCCGCCGGAGAACGGCACGTCCCCCACGAGGAAAGGCCCCCCGATGAGACCACGTCTGAAGCCCGCGCTGCGCCGGATCGCCCGTGACGGGCGCACGCTGCAGTTCGGCCTGCATCCACGCCATGCGGTGGTGCTGACCGATCTGGAGCCCGAGGTCCGCCGCTGGGTCGAGAGCCTTGACGGCGTGCGGGACCTGAACGGGGTGCTGGCCGGGGCGGTCGACGCGGGCCTCGGCGAGGAGGGCGGCAGGACCCTGCTCGACATGCTGGTCAGACGTGGGGTGGTCGACGACGCCGCGGCGGGCCCCGGCCCGCTGCGG
The DNA here is from genome assembly GCF_039534445.1 of Streptosporangium fragile. Taxonomy (NCBI): domain Bacteria; kingdom Bacillati; phylum Actinomycetota; class Actinomycetes; order Streptosporangiales; family Streptosporangiaceae; genus Streptosporangium; species Streptosporangium fragile. Next base: position 15,137 of record NZ_BAAAVI010000059.1, read on the forward strand.
ACGCTCGCGATCGCCGAACGCGACCGGCTCCGGCCGGATCTCGACGCGCTCTCCCTGTCCCCCGGCACGACCGACGGCGGCCTGGCCGTGCTGGAGCGCAGGCGCGAGGCCCAGGTGCGGGTCTACGGTGCGGGCCGGGTGGGTGCCCAGGTCGTCGCGCTGCTCGCCGCCTCCGGAGTCGGCAGGATATGCGTCGTCGATCCCGGCACCGTGCGCCGCGAGGACGTCGTCCCCGGTGGGCTGGGCTGGTCGGAGGTCGGCATGAGCCGGCAGGACGGTGCGGTCGCCGTGGCCAGAAGGATCGCGCCCAGCCTCGTCGCGTGGACGGGCGACGAGGCCGCGCACCTGGCCGACGGCGCGAGACGGCCCGACCTGGCGGTGCTCGCGCCGGTGGTGCCGTTGGACGGCCTACTGGTCAGGGAACTCGTCGAGTGGGAGATCCCGCACCTGCTGGTGACCGCCTTCGAGGGCTCCGGGTCGGTCGGCCCGCTGGTGCTGCCGGGCAAGAGCGCGTGCCTGCATTGCATGGATCTGGCCCGGCGCGACCGTGACCCCGGCTGGCCGGTCGTCAGCGCCCGGCTCGGCGGCTTTCCCGCGGGCGAAATCGCGTGCGGCGCGACGCTGTCCACGCTGGTAGCGGCATCGGCTGCTGGGCATGCGCTTGCTTGGATCGATGATCGGGAGCCTGCTGTGACCAACGGCACAGTAGATGTATTGCCTGATTGGACATGGAGGAAGCGATCCTGGAGTGTTCATCCTCAATGTCGTTGTTTCCGAAACGAGTTTGGTTCGCTAACAATGGTCGCGTCGGCTACCTGCCGCTGACGGACACACAGCGAAGGGAGGGAGCGGCGTCTCGCTGTACGGGGACAGGCCGCAGACCAAGGTGAGTGACCTTCCGCGCCGCGCCGTTGCGCGCTCCGCCAAGCTGGCGTCCCTGCCAATCGGATTCGCCGGTCGCACCGCCCTCGGTCTCGGGAAACGGATCGGGGGAAAGTCAGCCGAGATCGTCGCCCAGGAGATCCAGGAACGTACCGCCGAGCAGATCTTCAAGGTTCTGGGAGAACTCAAGGGCGGGGCGATGAAGCTCGGCCAGGCTTTGTCGATCTTCGAGGCCGCGCTGCCCCCGGAGATCGCCGGCCCGTACCGTGCGACCCTGACCAAGCTCCAGGACGCCGCCCCGCCGCTCCCGGCGGCCACCGTGCACAAGGTCCTCGTCGAGCAGCTGGGTGACGACTGGCGGGAGAACTTCCAGTCGTTCGAAGACCAGCCCACCGCCGCCGCGTCGATCGGGCAGGTGCACAGAGCGGTCTGGCACGACGGCCGTACGGTCGCGGTCAAGATCCAATACCCGGGGGCGGGCAAGGCCCTGCTCTCCGACTTCACTCAGCTGGCGCGGCTCGGCAAGCTGTTCGGGGTGCTGCTGCCGGGCCTCGACATCAAATCGGTCCTCACCGAGCTGCGCGAGCGGGTGGCCGAGGAGCTCGACTACATCCGCGAGGCGGAGGCGCAGCACGCCTTCGCGCTGGAGTACAAGGACGATCCCGACTTCCTGATCCCGGACGTGGTCGCCGCCAACGAGCAGGTGCTCGTCTCCGAATGGGTGGACGGCACCCCGCTGTCGCGGATCATCTCCGACGGCACCCAGGAGCAGCGCGACCAGGCCGGGCTGCGGCTCGTCCGGTTCCTGTTCTCCTCCCCGGCGCGGGTGGGGATGCTCCACGCCGACCCGCACCCGGGCAACTTCCGGATCCTCGATGACGGGCGCATGTGCGTCCTCGACTTCGGTGCGGTCAACCGGCTGCCCGACGGCTATCCGCCGGTCTTCGGGAAGCTCACCCGCATCTTCAACAACGGCGACATGGACACCGTCGTTCAGGGCCTGCGTGACGAGGGGTTCATCCGACCGCACATCGAGGTCGACACCGAGGCCCTGCGGGCGTTCCTCGCCCCCTACGTCGAGCCGACCGCGGTCGAGCAGTTCTCGTTCAGCAGGGAGTGGCTGCAGGAGCAGGCCGCCACGGTCACCGACCTGCGCCCCGGCAACGTGGTGCGCCAGCTCAACCTGCCCCCGTCCTACGTGCTGATTCACCGCGTGCACGCGGCGGGGGTGGGCGTGCTCTGCCAGCTCGGTGCCACCGCCCGCTTCCGCGAGGAGGTCATCCGCTGGGTGCCCGGCTTCTCCGACGAGGACTCGGGAGAGCCCACACTCACCACGACCTGAGCCGCATCCGGGAGCCGTCCGGCACACCGTCCGGGCGGCTCATCGGCGTGCCCGGGCGCTGACCGGCACACCGTCCATCACCACGGCGTTGCCCGGCACACCGTCCGGGCGGCTCATCGGCGTGCCCGGTGATTAGCGGATCCTCGCCGCCGGGCAATGCCACCCGGTGGTCGGCGGATCCTCACCACCGGACAACGCCACCCGGTCGGGCCCGGGAAAAGAGCGAGGGGCGGCCCCGTTCCGGAGCCGCCCCTCAGGTGTTCAACTCGGCGCCGTCTGCTCTCTTGAATCAGACAAGGCGCAGGAGCGCGGTGCGGAGGCGCGCGGAGGCGCGCTCGGCGTCGCGGCGGGCGCGCTGGAGGCGCTGGATTCCCGCCGCTCTCCGGTATACCTCCGCCTCACGGTGGAGGGTCCGTATTCGGTCTCGGACCAGTTCTTCTTGGATAGACATCAGGTCCGTGCTCCGGTTGGTGAAGTAGGTCATTGGAATCGGTCCTTTCAGGGACGTTCTGGTCGGTACGTTCTCAGGTGCTGGGTCGATCAGGCAGCGACCGGGTTCTTCCGCGGACGCCCACGCGGACGCTTCCGGGGAACGATCACGCCTCGCAGGACAAGCTCGCCGCCCCAGACTCCCCACGGCTCCTCACGCTCCAGCGCTCGGGCCAGGCAGGCCTGGCGGATCGGACAGCCTCCGCAGAGCGCCTTGGCGAACTCCACGTCCTCCGGAGACTCGGCGAACCACAGATCAGGGTCGGTACGACAGGGGATTGCGGCTTCGTCGATCAGGTCCATGACCGTCTGGGCCCCCATGCTTCACCTCTCAGCTAGGTGTTTGGATATTCGGTTACCTCGTGGGTGGGGGTCAGGAATGACGCGGACAAACAAGAAGGCCGCGGATCCTGATGCGGATCCGCGGCCTGAAGGACTTCCTTCCGATCAGTTTATGACCGGAGGGTTCCTCCAGGGTTGCGGACCACGCAGTCCACCGTTTTCGATGTGCTCGGTCGGTGCGTAGTCGCCATCCACCAGGGTCAGGACGGCAGCGCCCGTCGCCGGAAGGGCGACGAGGGCGGCGCAACGGCCGGCTGCGACCTGGAAGTGGACAGACTTGTCCCGCCAAACCGGGGCTGGCGCGCCAACTGTGAGAATGGCCTGGCCGCCGCAGGGCAGAACGGTGTTACGCTGCGCGGAAGCGAGCCCGCGCTGGGACGACATCAGGATGCTCTTCACCGTGGACTCACCTCCATTCGTTGATCGTCGGACAGTAGCGTCCGACTTGCTTGACCATGACCCTAAACCCCGTTGCCGGGGACGGGCAACTTATTTTCTACCTGCGACTTTGCAACTATCTCACGCGAATCATGGCCTCTTGGACTACCGACACCGCCAGTTCTCCGGACCGGGTGAACATCTCGCCTCTGGCGAGCCCGCGGGCCCCGCCGGACCACGGCGACTCCTGGGCGTACAGCATCCAGTCGTCCGCCCGGAACGGCCGGTGGAACCACATCGCGTGGTCCAGTGAGGCGCCGGAGAGGTTGGAGGCGCCCCACGCCAGGCCGTGGGCGAGCAGTACGGTGTCGACCAGGGTGAAGTCCGAGGCGTAGGCGGCGAGCACCACGTGCAGCAGCGGGTCGTCGGGCAGTTCGGCGTCGTAGCGGAACCACACGTTGGTCTCCGAACCGCGCAGCTGCGGGTCGCGGTGCGCCTCCCAGGTGAGGGGGGTCACGTAGCGGGCGTCCACCGGCCTGGGCCTGGTCAGCAGCTCCCGCATCGGGGAGTCCTCCCCCACGATCTGGAGCATCCGCTCCTGGAAGAGCGGCAGTTCCTCCGGTCCGGCCACCTCGGGCATGACCGCCGCCTGGTGCTCGACCCCGCTCTCGGCCACGTGGAAGGAGGCCGACATGGTGAATATCGCCTTGCCGTGCTGGATGGCCACGACCCGCCGGGTGGTGAAGGAACGGCCGTCGCGGACCCGCTCGACGTTGTAGATGATCGGGATGGCCGGGTCACCCGGCCGGATGAAATAGGCATGCAGCGAGTGGACGTTCCGGTCGTCCGGCACCGTCCGGCCCGCGGCCACCAACGCCTGGGCGGCCACCTGGCCGCCGAACACGCGCTGGATGCGCTCCTCGGGACTACGGCCCCGGAAGATGTCGAGCTCGATCTGTTCCAGGTCCAGCAGGTCCAGTAGCTCCTTGAGCGCCTCGTTCACGCGTCCTCCGTCCGATCTGCGGCGGTGCGGCACAGACCGAGCACCGCCTCGCCGTAACGATCCAGTTTGACGCGTCCGATTCCGGCGATCGCGAGCAGGTCCTGTTCGGAGACCGGAGCCCGCTCGGCGATGGCCTGGAGGGTGACGTCGGTGAAGACGGCCCACTGCGGGACCTTGGTCTCCTTCGCCACGCCCGCGCGCCAGACCTTGAGCGCCTCCAGCAGCGACTCGTCGTAGTCGACGGGGCAGGCGGAGCACCTGCCGAGCTTCTGCTCCGCGGCGGCGGCCAGGGTCTTGCCGCAGATCCGGCAGCTGACCGGCGTGGCGACCTGGCGGCGTTCCCCGGCGCCGGCGGGGGTCGTCCGGCCGCGCGAGGGCGCCCGGCCGGTGAGCCCGTCCAAGAAGCGGGACGGCCGGCGGGAGCGGCGCCCGCCGGGCGAACGCGCCAGCGCCCACGACAGCACCAGGTGGGCGCGGGCTCGGGTGACGCCGACGTACAGCAGACGGCGCTCCTCCTCGATCTGGTCGGGCGTCTCGGCGTAGATGATCGGGAGCATGCCCTCGGTGAGGCCGACGAGGAAGACCGCGTCCCACTCCAGGCCCTTGGCGGCGTGCAGCGAGGCGAGGGTGACCCCCTCGACCGGCGGCGCGTGCTGCTCGCTGGCCCGGCGCTCCAACTCGGTCACGAAGCCGGCGAGGTCGGCGCCCTCGGTGGCGAGGTCCTCGGCGAGGTCGGCCAGGGCCTTCAGCGACTCCCACTTCTCCCGGGCCTTGCCGCCGCCGGGCGGCTCGGGCGTCAGCCCGATGCCGGCCAGGATGTGGTGGACGGTCGAGGCCAGCGCGTCGCCGGGCTCGGCGGAGCGGGCGGCGCCGCGCAGGAGCACGACCGCCTGGCGGACCTCGGGCCGCTCGAAGAAGCGGTCGGCGCCGCGCAGCACGTACGGGACGCCGGCCCTGCTGAACGCCTGCTCGTACGCCTCGGACTGGGCGTTGACCCGGAACAGTACGGCGATCTCGCGGGTCGGCACGCCGCCGTCGGCGAGTTTACGCACCGCCCGGGCGACCCCCTCGGCCTCGGCGGTCTCGTCGTCGTACTCGGTGAAGACGGGCTCGGGACCGTCCGGGCGCTGGGCGATCAGGGTGAGCTTGTGCGGGGTGCGTGCCCGGTCGAGCACCCGGTTTGCCAGGGAGACGACCTGCGGCGTGGAGCGGTAGTCGCGGACCAGCCTGATCACGGCGGCGTCGGGATACTCGACCGGGAAGCCGGTCAGGTAGCGGGGCGTGGCGCCGGTGAAGGAGTAGATCGTCTGGTTGGGGTCGCCGACCACGCACAGGTCGTCGCGGCCGCCGAGCCAGGTGTCGAGCAGCAGCTTCTGCAGCGGGTTGACGTCCTGGTACTCGTCGACGACGAAGTAGCGGTACTGCTGGCGGATCTGGGCGGCCACCTCGCGGTGCTCGGTCATCACGGCCGCGGTGAGCTCCAGGATGGTCTCGAAGTCGACGAGGTGCCGCTCGCGGCGGAGCCTCTCGTAAACCTCGTAGAGCCGGACGACGTCCTCGGCGGGGACCGGAGGGGTCCGGCCGGCCTTGCGCGTGGCCTCCGCATAGTCTTCCGGCCCGATCTGGGTGGCCTTGGCCCACTCGATCTCCGAGGCGATGTCGCGCAGCTCCGAGCGGTCGGGGCTCCTGCGGACGGCGCGGCAGGCGTCGCCCAGCAGGGGCAGCTTCGACTCGATCACCCTGGGCGGTTCGCCGCCGATGACGCGCGGCCAGAAGTAGGTGAGCTGACGCAGCGCGGCGGCGTGGAAGGTGCGCGCCTGCACCCCCGGGGCACCGAGCTGCCGCAGCCGCTGCCGGAGCTCTCCGGCGGCGCGTGTGGTGAATGTCACGGCGAGCACGCCCTGGGCGTCGACCACCCCGGTGCGGACGGCGTGGGCGATGCGGTGGGTGATGGCGCGCGTCTTGCCCGTCCCCGCACCCGCGAGCACGCAGACCGGCCCCCGGACGGCTTCGGCCACCTCACGCTGCTCGGGATCCAGCCCCGCCAGAACGTCGTCGGGCGCCACGGAGACTCCTTACACGTCGTCGAACGGATCGGACGGAGACATCCTGCCCGTCGCTGGCCAAGGCATCGTTCATTCTGGCAACATGCCGCCGTCAACCTATGTCGTTCGCCGAGATGCACAAACCGGCCTATCTACCCCACAATAGGGTCGGACTAAGCTTGGGGAAGGAAGAAACCCGTGCGAACTGCGGTAACCGTGGGTGCGCTCGCTCTGGCGGCGTTGGTGCTCGGCCCCGCGGCGGTCCACACCCCTTCGCACGCGCACGCGGCCTCCGCGGAGAAGACGGCGGTGAAGGCCGAGCGCACTCCCGCGCCGACGGCGGAGCCCGACCCGTTGGTCCAGGGCACCGTGGTCGACACCGTCGCGTACGGTCCCCACGCGCGCCAGCGCATGGATGTCTGGTACCAGACGGACGTCATCCGGCGGCCCGGTGTCTTCCTGATCCACGGCGGCTGGTGGTCGTCCGGCGACAAGAAGTACATGACCGAGATAAGCCGGAGCTACGCCGAGCAGGGCTACACGGTCTTCAACATCAACTACCGCCTCTCCGGCGACGCCTCCTGGCCGGCTCAGCGCACCGACACCCTGGACGCCATCGCCACCGCGCGCCGGCACGCGGCGCTGTGGTCCTTCGACCCGAACAACTACGTCGTCATCGGCTTCTCGGCGGGCGGCCATCTGGCCACCGCGGCGGGCACCTACAAGACCGGCCTGCCGGGACTGCGCGGCGTGGTGGGCATCTCCCCGGTGATCTCGCCGCTCACGGCGTACATCCAGGGTGCCGACACCTTCGACCTGAACAAGCGCAAGCTGCGCGCGGCCGCCATCAGGCTGGCCGGCGGCTGCGAACCCGTCGGCAAGTGCGCCAGGATCTGGGCGAGCATGGAGGTGTCCCAGCACGCGAGCCGGGGTGACGCGCCGATGCTGACCGTGCACTCGGCGGACGAGTTCGTCCCGGCCGAGCACAGCTACCAGCTCAAGGAGCGCCTGGCCCAGGTCGGCATCCCCATGACGGTGCTGACCGAGCCGGGGGTCGAGCACAGCGCCCCCCTCTACCGGCTGCCGGGCGTCGCGGACACGGTCCAGCAGTGGGTCGCGGAGAAGCTCTTCGGTGGAGGAAGCAGCGGGGGAAGCGGGCTGGCGGCGGCCGCGGGAAGATGAACGGCTCCAGCTTTGTTGCCAATGGCGCCGAACACTTCATGAGGGGATTTCTCACGACATGGCGCTGACTGTGTACACCACCACCTGGTGCGGTCCCTGCAAGCGGCTGAAGAGCCAGCTCACTCGCGAGGGCATCTCCTACAAGGAGATCGACATCGAGAGCAACCCGGACGCCGCGAAGTTCGTCATGAGCGTCAACAACGGCAACCAGACCGTCCCCACCGTCGTGGTGGAGTCTCCCGGCGGCCAGGTCGTCAGGACCAACCCCTCGGTGATCGAGGTCAAGCGCATCCTGGCGGGCGCCGGCGCGTAGTCGCGCACATGGGCCCCGGCGTGACGACCGCCGGGGCCCACACATGTCCGTACGGCGGGGCCGCCGAGCGCGGAGCGGGGAAGATCGGCATGACGGCCCGAGGCTACGCTTGAAGCACTTCGCCGCCGCCCGTGGCACGTCGTCGTTGTCGTCGCTGGAGGAACCGATGGATGGCACCGTCCGCCCCCTGAGCGCGCCCGGCCGGCTCGCGGAGCCCCAGGAGGCGATCTCGATCGAGGAGCTGCAACTCGCCGCGCGCAACCACGGCATGCCGCTGGAGGCCCTGCGCTACGACCTGACCCCGCTCGGCCTGCACTACCTCCTGACCCATTACGACATGCCCGCCCTCGACCCGGCGACCTGGCGGCTGTCCGTCGGCGGCCGGGTCTCCCGGCCGATCACGCTGGACCTGGACGCCGTTCGCGCCCGGCCCGGCACGACGGTCCGGGTCACCATGGAGTGCGCGGGCAACGGGCGCGCCCACCTCCTCCCCCGGCCGGTCAGCCAGCCGTGGCTGGTCGAGGCCGTCGGCACCGCCGAGTGGACCGGCACGCCCCTGGGCCCCCTGCTGGCCGAGGCCGGCATCGACCCGGACGCCGTGGAGGTCGTGTTCACCGGGGCCGACCACGGCATCGAGCGCGGCGTGGAGCAGGACTACCAGCGCAGCCTGCCGCTGGCCGAGGCACTCCGCCCCGACGTGATACTCGCCTACGAGATGAACGGCGTCCCGCTGCCCGTGCAGCACGGCGCCCCGCTACGGCTCGTCGTCCCCGGCTGGTACGGCATGACGCACGTGAAATGGCTACGGGAGATCACCGTCGTCGACCGGCCGTTCGACGGTTTCCAGCAGGCGGTGGCGTACCGGCTCCGCCAGAGCCCGGACGAGCCGGGCGAGCCGGTGACCCGCATCGAGCCCCGGGCGCTGCTCATCCCGCCGGGTCATCCCGACTTCATGACCCGGGCGCGTTTCGCCAGGGCGGGCCGGATCACCGTCGAGGGCCGCGCCTGGTCCGGGTGGGGGCCCGTCACCCGGGTCGAGGTGAGCAGCGACGGCGGCGAGAGCTGGAGCGAGGCCGAACTGGGTGCCGAGACCTCACCGACGGCCTGGCGCGGCTGGCGGTGGGCCTGGGACGCCACCGCGCCGGGGCGGTACGAACTGTGCGCCCGGGCGACCGACGCCACCGGCCGGACACAGCCGCTGACACAGCCGTGGAACCGCGGCGGCTTCGCCAACAACCTGGTCCACCGGGTTCCGGTCACCGTCGTCGGCTGAGACGGTCGAGCGGGCGCGGCCGTCGCCTCCCCCGACGGACCGGTCACCGGCGGGTGAGGAATCGGCCGCGAGAAGGCCGGCTGCCGAAGGCCCCCGCGGAAGGGCAGGTCACGCGGTCGCGGAGGAACCGGTCGCGGGAGAACCAGCCGCCGGAGAACCGGCGGCGAGAGAACCGGCCGATGGCAAGGCCGGTCGGTGGCAAGACCGGCCGATGGCGGACCGGCTGCTGGTAAGACCGGCCGGTGGCAAGACAGACTTACCAGTCTCCGGTCAGCGGCTCGCCGTACCAGGTCTCGATGAGCCTGCGGGCGATCGAGACCTCGGGAGGCAGGCGCACCTCGCCGCGCTCCATCGCGGCCAGCAGCTCGGCGCGGGTGAACCAGCGGGCTTCGGCGATCTCCTCGGGGTCGAGGGCGAAGTCGGTGGACGTGGCCCGCGCGAAGAAGCCCAGCATCAGGCTGCGCGGGAACGGCCAGGGCTGGCTGCCCAGGTAGCGCGCGTCGGTGACCCGCACGCCGACCTCCTCGGCCACCTCGCGGGCCACCGCGTGCTCCAACGACTCGCCCGGCTCGACGAACCCGGCCAGCACCGACATCCGCCCCTCGGGCCACTGCGGCCCCCTGGCCAGCAGGCACCGATCTTGGTCGTCGTGGACCAGCATGATCACTGCGGGGTCGACCCGGGGAAAGTGCTGGCTGCTGTCCTTGGGGCAGACGCGTACGTGGCCACCCGAGCTGACCTCGGTGCGGCTCCCGCAGCGGGGGCAGAACTCGTGGGTGGAGTGCCACGCGTCCAGGGCGACGGCGTAGACCAGCAACCCGGCGTCCAGATCCCCCAGCAGTGACCCCACCTGGCGGAGCCCGGCGGCGATCGCCTCGCCCTCCTGCAGCGCCGAGGGCGGCAGCGGGGCGACGATCCGGCCGAAGGAGCCGCTGTGGTCGACGCCCGCCAGCGGGGCCGAGACCGCGAAGTAGGCGACGCCCTCGGTGTCGACACCGAGCAGGTAACGCTCCCCCTCGGGCGCGTCGGCCGTGGACAACAGGACCAGCCGGGCCTCTTCCCCGCTCCGGCGGACCAGCGCCTGACCGTCGTCGACGACCACGACCCTGGTCGCGCCGTCCGCCCACGCCCTTTCGAGCCACTCGGTGTTGCCCCGGAGCGCCGCCGAACGGTCGATCGCACTGCGCGCGAGCAGCAGCGGTCCCAACAGTCCTTCTTGTGCCGCGATATCCACGCTGTTCCGCCCTCCCCAACCGCGTGCACATCCTATGCCGCCCGACGCGGCACTTCCGGCATCGCGGCTTCCCCGCGCCTGGTCACGAGGATGCCTCCGCCCGCCGCCGCGCTCCCGCGGGGCCTCCGCGGCCCGGCGCACGCCCGGGACGCGACCCGGTTCCACACGCGAGACGCGACCGCCGGGCCTTCCGGCGGTCGCGCCGATCGCGATCAGGTGGTGCCGTACGGGCGGGTGTCAGGCGGCGAACACCACGACGTTGTCGCGGTAGCTGCGCCGCTTGCGGTCGAAGTCGCCGCCGCAGGTGACGAGTCGGAGCTCCGCGCCCTCGGCGGAACCGTACACCTGCCGGTCGGGGATCCGGTTCTTCGGGAAGCGGGCCAGGCGCCGGACGGTGAACGTGACCGTGCTCCCGTCGGCCCTGTCGACGTGGATCCGGTGCCCCGGACGCAACGTACGGAGCCGGTAGAAGACGGCGGGCCCCGACCTGGAGTCGACGTGCCCGGCGATGACGGCCGCTCCGGCCTCGCCGGGTTCGGGACCGGCCTTGTTCCAGCCGACCAGGTCGAACCGGGTGGGGGCGACGAGCCGCCTCGCCGCGTCCAGCCGCAGCGGGACGACCCGGCTGGAGAGACCGATCGCGGGGATGCGGAGCCGTACGGGGGCGGCGACGTCACCTCCGGCGGGAGGTCGCGCGGCCCCGGCGGTATCGGCTTTCACGGGTCGTACGACCGGTGCGGCCTGTCCGGCCGTGTCGGGGGCCGCGGGCGTCTGCGAGGTACCCGGGGTACCGCACGCGGAGCAGGTGGCCACGACCGTTACGGCGGCGAGCACGGCGAGAGGGGTGGTGAGGCTCCGCACGGTCAGCTCCCGGAGACGAAGCGTCGGCTGAGCCAGAAGCCGCCACCCGCCAGAAGCCCGAACCCGGCCAGTCCCGCGGGCACCCAGAGCGGGACCTCCTCACCGGCCGTACCACCGTGGCCGGTCTCCACCCCACCGGACGGGACCTCATCGTCATCGTCGTCGTCACGGGCACCGCCCTGACCGGTCTCCACCCCACCGGACGGAGCCCGGTCATCGTCATCGTCGCCGTCGTCGTCACCATCGTCGTCACCGTCGTCGTCCATGAGGTGGAGCGCCGCCGTGGGCGGGGTCGGAGAGGTGAACGCGTGGGCGGGAAGGCTGATGGCGAGAGTGGTGGTGCCGAGGCCGAGGGTGATCGCGATGGCGAGCAGGGTCCGTCGTGCCGCCAGGTCCATTGGTCCTCCTGAAGGTCGTCTCCGCCTCTCCGGGCGGACGACTCCAGGTTTCCGGCGGGCGGTGGCTCCGGCATGAGCGCGGGATGAGAGCGCCCTCATCCGGCTCGCAGGCGATAACCCGAGCCGCGGACCGTCTCGATGCGCTCGCTGCCCAGCTTGCGGCGCAAGTAGCGGACGTAGACGTCGACCACGTTCGAGCCGGGGTCGAAGTCGAACCCCCACACGTGGCTGAGCAGCTGCTCGCGGGTGAGGACCTGGTCGGGATGGCGGCAGAAGATCTCGGCGAGCGTGAACTCACGGGTGGACAGGTCGACGGAGCGGTCACCGACGTGGGCCCGGCGGGTCCGGAGATCGAGGGCGAGGTCGCCGACGCGCAGGACGGTCGTCTCCGGGACGCGCTCGGGACGCAGGCGAAGCCGCACCCGGGCCAGCAGTTCCTCGAAGGCGAACGGTTTGGCCAGGTAGTCGTCGGCGCCGCCTTCGAGGCCCGCGACGGTGTCGGCGACGCTGTCGCGGGCGGTCAGGATGATCACGGGGATGGTCGCCATCTCCTGCCGGAGCCGCCGCAGCACGGTGAACCCGTCACTCAGGGGCAGTCCGATGTCCAGGATCAACAGGTCGAAGCCGCCCGACCGGGCGTGCTCGTAGGCGGCGAGGCCGTCCTCGACGACCGTGGTCGTGAACCCGCTGCCGCGCAGGCCCTTCTCCAGGAAAGAGGCGATCCGGCTCTCGTCCTCGGCGATCAGAATGCGGTTCACTGCGGGTCCCTCCCGCTCCGGCTGTCATGGTCGTTTTCGCCGTACGCCGGAGAGGGGATCTCCGCGTACGGGAAGGAGATCAGAAAGCGTGCGCCCCCGCCGTGCGCCTCCTCGACGCGTACGGTCCCGCCGTGCGCCTCGGCGATGGACCGGACGATCGACAGGCCGAGGCCGGCGCCGTCGTGCGCCCCGGGGCGGTCCACACCGCGGGCGAACCGGTCGAAGATCCGCTCACGGTCCCGTTCCGGCACGCCGGGGCCGCTGTCACGTACCCACAGCTCGACCTGCCCGTCCCGTACGGCGGAGCCGACGGCGATCAGGTCGTCCGGACCGGTGTGCCGCACGGCGTTGGCCAGCAGCTGCATCAGCGCCTGGGTGAGGCGCTGCCGGTCGGCGGCGACGCGTTCCTCGGCGACCTCGTCCACCCTCCAGCGTCTCGCTCCCAGGGCGCGCGCCTTGGCCACGACCTCGACGGTGAGGTCGGCGAGCTCGGCCTCGCCCGGGGTGACGAAGCCGGGCTGCTCGGCTTTGGCGAGGGTGAGCAGGTCGTCGACGATCCGGTGCATCCGCTCCAGCTCGTCGGTGACGAGGGCGAGGGTGGCGGCGCGGTCGTCGGGGTCGTCGCCCATGAGTTCGAGGTGGCCCCGGATGACCGTGATGGGAGTGCGCAGTTCGTGCCCGACGTCGTCGAGGAAGTCGCGCTGCACGGCGAAGGCGCGTTCCAGGCGGTCGAGCATGTGGTTGAACGTGGCGGCCAGGGCCGAGACGTCGTCGTCGCCGGAGACGGCCAGGCGCCGGGTGAGGTCGCTGGAGTCGCCGATCCGCTCGGCGGTCTGGCGGACCAGCCGCACGGGGGCGAGGACCCGGCCGGCCACGAACCATCCCGCGGCACCGGCCAGGCCCAGCGCGGCCACGGCGGTGAGCGCCAGCACGCGCACCGCGTCGACGATCTCGCGGCGTTCGAGGTCGTGGAAGACGACGGCCACGAAGACGCCCTCGACCCGGCCGTCGGCGATCACCGGCATGGCCGCCCAGCGAACGCGCCCGGCCGCGCTGGTCGCCCAGTCCTGCTCGGGGCCGGTCACCGCGGCCAGGCGGGCCACCAGCTCCGGGTCGGTGTCCAGGGCCGCGGGCGGCTCGGCGTAGGTGCGCCACACGTCACCGTCGACGATCACGAGAAAGGTCTCGTGCCGGTCGGGGGCGTTGACCGCCAGGTAGTCCTTGAGCAGGGGCTCGGGCGCCGCGGACGACCTCTGCGCGTACCGGCGGAGCTTCTCCATCTCGTTGGCCAGCTCGGCGTACACCCGATCGTCGAGCCTGGCCAGCAGGATGGTCGAGGTCGCGAAGACCGAGACGGTCAGGGCCAGGCCGACGACCACGAGCATCCAGCCCACGATGCGGGCTCGGGCGCTCACCGCTCGGCCGCGGCCTCAGTCGTCACCGCCGTCATCGTCACCGCCGTCGTTGTCTCCGTCGTCATCGTCGTCACCGCCGCCCCGCGGCGGTGGCGGTGGCTCCACCGGCTCGGCGCGCCGACTGACGGTCGCGGAGAGGCGCGGCGTCGGGGTGGCGGGCCCGGCGTCGGGGGTGGTCCGTGCACCGCCGGAGGCGTCGGGATCCCCCGGGACCGCCGGTCCGGAGGAGGCGCCCCCGGTCGCACCGCCCCGGGCCTTCCCGTCGACCACGACGGACGGCCCGAGGTCATGCGGACCGCTCCGGAACATCCACACGACCGTGACCATGGCGATCACGGCGACGAGGATCCCGGACAGCACGGCGACGGCGGACGTCCTGCGGCTCACGACGTCCACGTTAGGTGCATTCGGCGGAGATGAGGCTGCGACAGAGATGAGAAGACTCTCATCCTTGGACGAGACCGGACATGTACCGTGAATCATCAATCGCCTCCGCACGATGATCTCCGTCCGGCTAGGATGCGGCGAATTAGGTTAGCCTTACCTGCTCATCGGGGGTCCCTGCATTGCGGCTGTACCTGACCGCGCTGAAACCGACCGACTCGGTCACCGACGGTTTCCTCCCGGCGGCACGTGCCCTGGGCTGCGAGGTCACGATCCTCACCGACCGGCCCGACCAGCACGCCCACCCCGGGACCGAGGTGCTCCACTGCGACGTGCGCGACGCCCGCGCGGTGATCGACACCGTCGCGCACCACCGCGCGCCGGACGCGATCTTCTCCAACTCCGACCACATCCAGGCGGAGACCGCGCTGGCCGCGGCCTACTTCGGCCTGCCGGGCAAGGACTGGCGGGCCTGCGTCGACGCCAAGAACAAGGCCCTCACCCGCAGGCGCCTGGCCTCGGCGGGCGTGGAGACCGTGCGCTCGGTACGGCTGGCACCCGGTGACCCGCCCCCGCGTGACCTGCCGTTCCCCGTCGTCGTCAAACCCCGCGAGGGCGTGGCCAGCGAGGACGTCGTGCTGGTCGGCGACGCGGACGAGCTGTCCCGGGTGGTGCGGGTGATCCGGGACCGGCGGCCGGGCGAGGCGCTGGTCGTGGAGGAGTATCTCGAAGGGCCCCTGCACACGATGGAGACGCTCGGCGACGGAGAGCGGATCCATGTGCTGGGCGGCTTCCGGACCACCCTCGGTCCGCCACCGCACTTCGTGGAGGAGCGCCTCGACTGGAAGGGAGACCCACCGGGGCGCGAGCACGTGCTCCGGGCGCTCCGGGCGCTGGGGGTGGGATTCGGGGCGTGCCACACGGAGTACGTCATGACCCCGGCCGGTCCGCGGATCATCGAGGTCAACTACCGGGTGATCGGCGACCACTGCGACTTCCTCCTCGCCGACCTGCTGGGCGTGCCGCTGTTCGAGCTCATCCTGGGGGTGCACCTGGGGTCCGCGGCGGCCGAGCCGGATCCGGCCCGGGGGCACGGGACCGCGCTGAGCCTGGTCGCCGACCGCTCGGGGACCGTGGTGGCGGCCCCCGGCACGGTCGTCCCGGCGCCCGGGGAGCGGACCCGCGTCTGGCACCGGCCGCTGCGCGCCGTGGGCGACCGGATCGACCGGAACCACACCAACCGCGACTACCTGGGTATCGTCCGCGCGATCGGGCCCGACCGGGCCGGCGTGGACGCCGCCGTCGCGGCCTTCACCGCCGGGAACCCGTGGGTGATCGCATGAGCGGCAGGACTCCCACAAGCCCGCGGGAACCGGTGGACGATCGCGTGAACGGCGGACCCCCCGCAAACCACCGGGAACCCGTAGGCGATCGCGTGAACGGCGGACACCCCACAAGCCGCCAAGAACCCACGGGCAGTCACATGAACGGCGGAGGCCCCGTGAGCCCGCGGGAGGCGTACCTGGCGGCACGGGTGCTGAACGCCCTCCTGCGCGAGGACTACGGCGGCCTGGCCGGGCGGGTGACCCGGAGCAAGGACGGCGTCGCGCTGCTCCTGCCGGGCGGCCGGCGGGTGCGGCTGGTCCCCGGCTCCCTGTTCCAGGACTTCGTGGCGGCCCCGGAGGAGGCACTGCGCCTGGCGGAGGTCCTGGACACCCTGCGGGAGATCTCCGCCCCGGCGGACGCGTCCGGGGTCGAGGCGTTCGTCCGGGAGTGCCACGAGGCGCTGCGCGGCCTCGACCTCCACGACGCCCGCCGCGAGGAGGTGCTGGCCCGGCTGGGCGCCTCCGCCTCGCCGGGGCACGACACCGTGCGGTACGAGACGCTGGCCGCGTTCGTCGACCACCCCGTCTACCCGACCGCCCGGTCCCGGGCCGGCCTCACCGACGAGCAGCTGACGGCGTACGCGCCGGAGTTCGCACCCGCCTTCGCGCTGCGCTGGGCCGCGGTGCCCCGGGAACGGCTGACCGGGGCCGAACCGCCGGGAGCGCCGGGCTTCGCCGAGGCCGGGCTGGCCGAGGAGCTCGCGGAGACGCACGTGCTGTTCCCCGTGCACCCGCTGACCGTCCCGGCGGTCGAGGAGATCCCGTGGGCGATCATGGCGCCGGAGCCGCACCTGGTGGTCAGGCCCACGCTGTCGATGCGCACGGTCGAGATCGCCCCCGGCACGCACCTGAAGCTTCCGCTGGCCACGAGCACGCTCGGGCTGCGCAACCGCAGGTCGATCAAGCCGGACACGCTGGCCGATGGGGCACGGGCCGAGTTGCTGCTGCGCGCGATGCCCCACCCGGACGTGCTCCTGGCCGACGAGCAGACCTTCGGCCACGCCGGGCACGAGTACCTGGGCTGGCTCGTCCGCCGTCACCCCGCAGGCGAGGTCGTCCCGGTGGCGGCCCTGCCCGCGCCCCTGCCCGGCGGCGGGCTGGTGGCCCGGGAACTGGCCGGGCGGTGGTTCGGCGGGGACGTCACCGGGCTGCTCGGGTGGTACCTGCGGCTGCTGTTCGACTTCCACGTGCGGCTCTTCGTCCGGTACGGCACGGCACTGGAGGCCCACCAGCAGAACCTGTCGCTGGTGTTCGGGAACGGTCCCGCCAAGCTGCTCGTCAAGGACAACGACGGCCTGCTGACCTCGCCCGACCGGCTGCGGGCCGCGGGCCTGGCGGTGCCGGGCTTCGCCGACCGGCGGATGTTCACCGACGACCCGCACGCGCTCGCCGACGTGTTCGTGACCATCACCCTGCACCTGTCCGCCGCCGCGGTGGCGTTCGGCACGCTGCCGTCCCCGCAGGCCGCGGGGCTGGTGCGCGACGCGCTCGCCGCGGCCCTGGCGCCGTACGGGGAGGACCCGATGGCCAGGCTGCTGCGGGCGCGGACTCTCGACGCCGCCCGGCTGGTCGGCAAGTCGATGATCACTGCCGGGACCCTGGTGGACAAGGCCCGCACCGGCGCACGCGACGTCAACAAGTTCTACGGCACGAGCGGACCGAACTACCTCCGCCAGCCGCCCCAGACCACGCAAAACATGATCATGCTAAGGACGCCATGACCAGCCTCACGCTCGACTCCCCCGCCGCCGTCGCCGAGGAGGCGTCCCTGGCGGCACTGCTGCGCTGCTGCGTGCGGGAGGTGGCGGGGCCACGCGGGCACGTCTGGCACGCCGAACCGTACGTGCTGCTGCGCGTGGCCGACACCCTGCTGCGGGCCCGCACCCACGGCGGGCTCGCGCTGCGGTTCGAGGGCCAGGCCGAGTGGCTGGAGGGCGGCTCCTGGCAGCCGCTCTCGGCCGACCTGCTCGTCCGGCTCGTGGAGGCCGAACTCGGCGGGGGCAACGACGAGTTCGCCGCCCAGGTGAGCACGAGCCGGGACGCCATGGCCGCGCTGCTCATGGCCCGGCGGGACGCGCGGCCCCCGGCCGACCCGTGGCTGGCCTCCGAGCAGGAGCTGGTCTTCGGGCACCCGTTCCACCCCAGCCCCAAGGCGCGCGACGGAGAGAGCTGGCTGCGCTACGCCCCCGAGGCGCACGCGAGCTTCCCGCTGCGACTCCTCGGAGTCAGGGACGACGTGCTGGCCGAGGCGGGCGACACCGGCCCGCTCGACGCGCTCGGCCAGGCGCCGCCCGGCTACCGGCTGCTCCCCGCGCACCCGTGGCAGCTGGAGCTGCTCGCGGCGGACCTGGCCGCGCCGTTGGCCGACGGCCGCCTGGTCGACCTGGGGGACGGCGCCCGGCCGGCGGTGCCCACCTCGTCGGTCCGCACGGTCTACGAGCCGCTCATCGACCGCTGCCTGAAGTTCAGCCTGGACGTGCGGATCACCAACTGCCTGCGGAAGAACTCCTGGTACGAGCTGGCCGGCGCGGTGGAGCTGAGCCGGCGCCTGGAGCCGGTCTTCCAGGAGCTGACGGGGCGCTTCCCCGGCACCCGCTGGCTGCCCGAACCGGGATACCGCTCCGCCGACCTGGGCACCCGGCTCCTCGAAGGGCTCGGCGTCATCATCCGCGCCAGCCCGTGGTCGGTCTGCCGGCCCGGGGTGACCCCGCTGCTGAGCGGCGCGGTGGCCGCCACCGGACGGTCCGTGGCCGACCCGGTGGAGTGGTGGCGCGCGTACGTGGAACGCGTCGCGCCGCCGGTGCTCGACGCGTACGTCACCCACGGCGTGGTGCTCGAACCGCACCTGCAGAACGTCCTGATCGGGGTGGACGAGGCGGGACTGCCCGTGGAGGCCGTCTTCCGCGACCTGGAGGGCACCAAGCTGGTCGCCGGGCGCCACGACCTGTCCGGGCTGCCCGGCCGGGTCGCCGAGGCGCTCACCTACGACGAGGCGGGCGGCTGGAACCGGGTGGTCTACTGCCTCATGGTCAACCACCTCGCCGAGGTCGCCGCCTCCCTGGCCGGGACCGGGTCCACGCGGGAGCTCTGGGCGGTGGCCGGGGAGGTCCTGGCCGGGTACGCGCGGTCCCGGGGATGGCCGGCACCGCTGTCCGACCTGCTGGCCGGGGCTCCGCTGCCCGCCAAGGCCAACCTGTCGGTCCGGTGGGCGCGCTCGGCGGACCGCTCGGCCGGGTACGTGCCCGTCGCCAACCCGCTGGCCGTGCTGTCATGACCGCGAGCGAACGGACCACGGGCGGCCAGGTCACGGACGAGCCGGACGGCGGCGCCCGGACCGGGGAAGGACCGGACGGCGGCGCCCGGACCGGGGACGGGCAGGCCGTGAACAGGCAGGCCGACGGCGCCCAGGCCGTGAACAGGCAGGCCGACGGCGCGCGGACCGTCAGCGGGCCGGTCCCGGAGGAACTGCCCGCCTACGTCTACGACCTGGCGGGACTCGACGCGCACATGTCGGCCGTACGGGAGGCGCTGGGCGACGTCGAGCTCTACTACGCGGTCAAGGCCAACCCCGACCCGAACCTGCTGCGGGTGGTCGCGCGGCACGTGGACGGGTTCGAGGTGGCCTCGGCCGGGGAGCTGGCGCACGTGCGGGAGTTGTTCCCCGGCATGCCCGTCGCGCTCGGCGGGCCCGGCAAAACCGGCGCGGAACTGCTGTCCGACGTCACCCGGCTGCACGTGGAGAGCCCGAACGAGCTGCGCCGCCTCCTGGCCACCGGCCGCCCGGCCGACCTGCTGCTCCGGGTCAACCTGGACGTGCCGGTGGAGGGGGCGTCGCTGGCCATGGGCGGTGGCGCGACCCCGTTCGGCATGGACCCGGACGGCGTCGCCGAGTGTGTGGCGATGCTGGAGCGGCAGGACACGGTACGGCTGCGCGGCGTCCACGCCCACCTGGCCAGCGGGCTCGACGCCTCCGCCCTGCTGGAACTGGCCGCGGCCGTGCTGGAGTACGCACGGGGGCTGGGCGTCTCGGAGATCAATCTGGGCGGCGGCATGGCCGTCTCCTACGCCGACCCGGCCGCCCGCTTCGACTGGCGCGCCTACGGCGCGGGCCTGGCGCGGCTGCGGCGGCCCGGCGAGGTGCTACGGATCGAGCCGGGACGGTCGCTGACCGTCTACTGCGGGCGGTACGTCACCCGGGTGATCGACGTCAAACGGGTCCACGGCGAGCTGTTCGCGGTGGTCGCCGGGGGCACCCACCACCTGCGGACCCCCGCCACCAAGGGGCACTCCCAGCCCCTGGCCGCCCTGCCGCCCGGCGAACCGGTCACGATCGTCGGCCAGCTCTGCACGCCCAAGGACGTCCTGGCCCGGAACGTACCGGTCGCCCTGGCCCCCGGTGACGTCGTGGAGTTCACCATGGCCGGTGCCTACGCGTGGAACATCTCCCACCACGACTTCCTGATGCACCCCGCGCCCGGCTTCCACTACCTGCCGGTCGAGGCGGCCGGTTGGCGGTCCGCTCCAGCGTGACAGCGCGTGGGCAGCGGAGACAGAGCAGGTGTTCCGCTCGCGGGTCGAGCCGGACGGCGGGCCGGTTCCGCATCGGGCAACGTCTGCCCTGCAACCAGGCGCTTCGCCGGCCCCAAGCGAGGTCCAAGTACGTTCTGCGACTTTGGTCACCAGTGCCGAGACTGCAGGAGGCTTTCCATGGGTGTTCGTGACTTCTTCCTGGCCGGGCGTCTGCGCAGGGGGCCGACGCTGTTCCTGCCGTACGTGCCCGACCCGGGGGCGGTCCTGGAGACCGTGCGGCTCCTCAATCCCCGGGCCGTCGGGGGCACGACGCAGATCTCGGCGGGAGAGAAGGTGTACCTGAAGGGGCCGATCGAGGCCACCCCGGATCTCGAAGTCCGGGTGGGGCTGTCGCGGCCCTGGCGGACCGCCTATGTGGCCTTCTCGACAGCCACGGGCGGCGGGCAGAAATACACGCCGGAGCATGTGGTCGAGGGACTGGCCCGGCGCCTGCACGGGCACGCGCACCCCGGCATGCCCCATCCGACGGGTCCTGCGGCGCGGGTCTACCACTGCGCGCACATCCCCGACCGACGCGTCATCGAGCTGCTGTCGGGCGTGCTTCCCGGGTTGGAGGTCATCGAGAAGGAGGGCTACGACAAGGACGACGAGGAGACGTTCTTCGCCTCGCCCACGAGCCCGATCGAGATCGACGTATGGCGCGAGCCGGACTGTGAGGACTACTCCCTGCACAACAGGGACTACCCCGATTATCCTCCCGGCCTCCTCGATCTCGCCGAGCGCGTGGCCGTGCTGCTCGCCGAAGAGGGCGACGGCATCGCCTGCGAGCACACGTTCTTCCCTCTGCAGCCGGGGAAGGTCTCTCCCGTCCTGCTGCCCGACCCGGCGGAGTGAGGCCGTCGGCGCATGTCACACGCCGGGGCGGCGCTTCGTCGAGGCGGAGACCGTCGCGGGCAGGATCATGAACGCCCGTATCAGACATATCCCTGGATATCATGCGCACCGCGGGGCTTCCCGTGGTGCGCTGGACGACTTGCCCGGCAACGGGACGACACCGGCGGGGAAGCTCGGGGATCTTGACCTGATAACGGGGTGACGTACGCATTGACCGGCTCGTATGACTCGGACGCCTTCTACGATCTCGTCCAGGCGGCGGACTGGTGGGGAGCCGAGGACGCCTGCCGCCACGTGTCCCCGGAGGACACCCGATGGCTCGTCGAGTACTACTGGACGCTCGACGACTGGCAGAAGCGGGTGGCGCTCGTCAACCTGCTGTGGCGGCAGGACCTCGCCGAGGTGCGACCGGTCATGATCGACGTGCTGCGCGTCCCGCTGGTCCGCGAGGGCCAGGCCGACATGCTGGAGATCGTCAAGATTCAGGCGCTGGCCTTCGTGGACGAGCGTTACGACACCTTCCAGCGTTTCTACGACGATCGTGAGCTGCTGGCCGAGACCGTGGACCGGGTGCTGCGCGAGCACGGGCTGCGCGTGGAGGAGCCGCCGGTCACCGAGCCGGAGCAGCCTGCCGAGCCCGGGAAAGCCGCCGAGGCCGCCGGAGAGCCCGAAGAGCCCGCCGAGCGGTTGCGGGCGGCCGTCGAACGAGGCGACGCCGCCGCGGTGCTCGCCCTGCTCGACGGCGGGCTGGACGTCGACCACCCGCTCTCCGAGCTGCCGGACGTGCTGAAGCTGTCCGACGACCAGGATCCGGAGTGGCTCACTCCCCTGCTCCTGGCCTGCATCGAGGGCCACCGCGAACTGGCCGACCTGCTGGTCGGGCGCGGCGCGGACGTCCGCGCCAGCCGCGCCGGAGGTCAGACCCCGCTGTACTGGGCCGCCGTCCACGGGTGGCTGCCGACGGTGAACGCCCTGCTGGAACGCGGCGCCGACCCGGACGCCAGGGATCACTGGGGCGCCACCCCGTTGCGGAAGGCCCTGGGGATGGGCCACATCGAGGTGGCCCGGCGGCTGGTCGACGTGGGGGCCGACCTGACGGTCCGCGACACGCACGACTACGGCCTCATGTACGCCGCCGCCACGCAGGGCGGGACCGCCGGGGTCGAGCTGCTGCTGGACCGGGGGCTCGACATCGACCGCGACTGCGGCAGCGGAAGGGCACCGCTCGCCGTCGCCTGTCACCACAACCACCTGGAGCTGGTCGAAACGCTGCTGGCCCGCGGCGCCGGTCTGGAGGTCCGCGACCAGGACGGGCGCACGCCCCTCATGGTCGCGGCCCGCGGCGGATACCCCAGGATCGTCACCGTCCTGCTCGCCGCGGGCGCCGACCGGGCCGCGAAGGACCCCGACGGGAGGACCGCCGCCGACCTGGCGGGCGGGCGGCGCAAGCAGGAGGTCCGGCACCTCCTCGGCTAGCGCTCCCGTCGTGGACCGTGATCAGACCGCCGGTCTGATCACGGTCCACGCTCATCGCGACCGGGCCAGCCGGAACCCGAGGTCGTCGATGCGGAGGGTCGGGTGGCTCTTGCGGCGGCACGGCGCCCGGCACGCGCGGGGCCGGTCGTACGCGCCCCCGCCGCGGAACACGCGGTACGGGCCGTAGACCCCGGGGTCGTAGACGTCCCAGCACCACTCCCACACGTTGCCGATCATGTCGTGGAGGCCCCACGCGTTCGGCGCCCTGGTCGCGACGTCGTGCACCTCGCCGCCGGAGTTCCCGCGGTACCAGGCGATCTCGTCCAGCTCTCCGTAGCGGTCGCCGGAGGTCCCGGCCCGGCAGGCGTACTCCCACTCCGCCTCGGACGGGAGGCGACAGCCGTCGGCCTCCCAGTCGCAGACCACGTCCTGCGCGTCGGGGTCGTCGCCCATCGAGTAGCAGGGTTCGAGCCCCGCCTCCCGCGAGAGCAGGTTGCAGAACCGGACGGCGTCCTTCCAGGAGACCTCGGTCACCGGCCTCCGCGACTCCGCCGGGCTCGCGGGCACTTCGCCCAGGACGGCGCGGTACAGCTCGCGGGTCACGGGATACGGCGCCAGCCGGAAAGCCCCGACCTCGGCCTTCCAGATCGCCTTCGTTCCCTCGTCCCGCAGGAAGATCACTCCGGCGGGGATCTCGATCATGCGCTCGGTGATCTCCTGGCGCAGCGTCGATTCAGGGCTCATCGTGGGCGCGATCCTACATGATCGATTCATCTCGCCGACATGCGGGCAGACGCCCGACGAAGGGCGAGTGGCCTCGCGGGCGCGGTGGTCGGCGAGGACGGTCCCGGGCGTCGCCGAAACGGCAGGCTCGATCGGCGGTGGAGACCCCCGCTGCCGGGCACGCGCCGGACGCGCGGCCCGGCCCGTCAATCGCGTACGGGCGCGAGATGCCGCCTGCTACCCTTTCCGACATGAAGCGCGCCGCTGTGACGACGACGCCGGAGAGTGTCCCGGCGCGCTGACAGCTGTCTTTGTCCGAAGCCCCGGGGCGAGTGCCCCGGGGCTTCGCCGTTCGGTCACTCGCCTCACCGTCCGCGAGGAGACCACGATGCACGACCACCGCAGGATCGGCCGCGAGCTGGACCTGTTCGACACCGACCCCTTGATGGGCTCCGGGCTGCCGTACTGGCTGCCGGCCGGCGCCGCCGTGCGACACGCCCTGGAGGAGTACGTCCGCGACGTCGAGCGGCGGGCGGGCTACCGGCATGTGTACTCACCCGTGCTGGGCAAACGGGAGCTGTACGAGATCTCCGGGCACTGGGCCCACTACAGCGACGACATGTACCCCCCGATGGACGTGGGCGGCGAGCAGGTGGTCCTGCGGCCCAGCCTGTGCCCGCACCACGCGTTGATCTTCCGTTCCCGGGGGCACAGCTACCGGGAGTTGCCCCTGCGCCTGGCCGAACTGGGCGGGATGTACCGCTCGGAGCTGTCCGGGGTGCTGGGCGGGCTGACCCGGGTGCGGGCGATCCAGCTCAACGACGCGCACATCTTCTGCACCCCGGAGCAGGCCGCCGACGAGGCCCGCGCCGCCCTGGAGCTGATCCGCCGGGCCTACGCCGCCATGGGCATCCGCCCGGCCCGCTACCGGCTCTCGCTGCCCGGGGCCGGTGGGAAGTACGTCGCAGACCCGGATATGTGGCGACGGGCCGGTGCCCTGCTGGCCGAGGTTCTCGACAGCCTGGAGGTGGCGTACGAGGCCGTGGAGGGGGAGGCGGCGTTCTACGGCCCGAAGATCGACGTGCAGATCGCCGACGGCGCCGGCCGCGAGGCGACCCTGTCCACCGTCCAGGTCGACTTCCACCAGCCCCGGCAGTTCGACCTGGGTTACACCGGGCCCGATGGGACCAGGCACCGGCCGGTCATGGTGCACCGCAGCATCGTCGGGAGTGTCGAACGCGCCGTCGCCCACCTCATCGAGGTGCACGGCGGCGCCTTCCCCGCCTGGCTGGCCCCGGTTCAGCTGGTGGCGTTGCCGGTCTCCGAAGCCGCGGTGTCCGCGGCCGACGCCCTGGTCCGGCGATGCGTGGCGCGGGGGCTCCGCGCGGAGCTCGCCGGGCCGGAACGCGGCACCCTGGGGGCCCGGATCCGCGACGCCCGGCTCGTGCCCTACCAGGCCGTCATCGGCCCCAGAGAGGCGGCCGACGACCAGGTCGCGCTGCGCCTGCGCGACGGCCGCCGGATCGACCCGCTACCCGCCGCAGAAGCACTGGCCCGTGTCCTGGCGCTAACCTCCGGCCACGGCCTCGACCTGTGGGACGGATGATGCCCGGCGCCCCTGACGGCATGGGGTGACCCCGGCGCCCGCTCGAACCCGTCGCCCGGAGGACCGGGCGGACCCGGCCGGCGGGTCGTCCGGACCCCGGACCTGCGTCCCCTCCGGCGGAACGGCTCCGAAGGCGGACCGCCGGAGGAGCCCGGAGCCTAGTCCCTGCAGATCAGGTCGGCCCGGTTCCACGCCTTCAGCAGCTTGCCGGGCACCGTGGGGCACGTGTAGTCCCCACCCCGGTACTTCCACGGGCCGTTGCCGACCTTTCTCCAGACGTGCAGCCCGTTCCCGTCGTTGCCGCGATCACCCTTGATGTCGATGGAGCCCATGGCCCAGTAGACGTCCTCCGTGAACTGCTTCCCACCGGCGATCTTGCCGTAGTAGACCTGCTCCGGCCCGACGATCTTGTTGCGTGCGGGTGCGCGCCTCAGGTCGGCCAGGTACCTCCAGTACGCGTCACCGAGCGCGGTGCGGATCTCCTCCGTGGGTTTGAGCTTGACGGCTTTGCCGTCGGCGGAGTCCGCGGGGTCCATGCAGCTCGTGAGAAGGGCCAGACCGGCGAGCGCCGCCATCAGCGATATACGCATATGATCTTCGACGCTCGTTTCCCGGGAGAAGTTGTGCCGGGCGGAGGCTCCTCTGCGGGCGCGGCTCCGCGCCGCCCCGGGGGCCGCCGACCGCGGGCGCCGGGCCGCCCCCGGGATCAGCGCAGGGCGGGGACGGACTCGATGAGCGCGACCAGGCCGCGCTCGTCGAGGAGGTCGACCGGGCGGACCGTCTCGTTGGGCAGGACGTAGTGGAAGGCCGCGCTGACCTGGTCCAGGGGCACGGCGGCCAGATGGGCCCAGGCCAGGCGGTAGGCGGCGAGCTGGACGGCGGCGGCCGCCTCCGCCTTCCTGCCCCGGGGGCGGCGGCCGGTCTTCCAGTCGACGACCTCGTAGCGGTCTTCGGCGATGTGGAACACGGCGTCCATCCGGCCGCGGATCACCCGGTCGGCGATGATCGTCTCAAAGGGGATCTCGACGTCGAGCGGTTCGCGACCCGCCCACTCGCTCTCCTCGAAACGCTCGCGCAGCTCGTCGAGCCGGGCGTTGGTCTCCTCGACGTCGTCGGACGCGCCCGGCAGCTCGAACTCGTCGAGCAGCCGCTGCTGGCCCCAGCGCGACTCCAGCCACTGGTGGAAGGAGGTGCCCCGGCGCGCCAGGGGGGCGGGTTTTTTGGGCACCGGACGGCGGATCTGCCGGGCCAGTGCCTTCGGGTCGGAGGCGAGGGTGACCAGGGCGGAGACGGTCAGGTGGGTGGGCAGCTCCACCGGGCCGGCGCCGCGCCGCCGGTTCGTCTCCCGCTCCCTGAGCAGCAGCTCGATGTCGCGTTCCCAGGCCTGCGCCCGCTCCCGGTCCCAGCCCCGCAGCTCGGCCGCCGCCGGAGCGGGACGCCGCGCCTCCGGCCCGGGATCGGCAGCGGCGGCGTGATCGGCCGCCCGGCCGCCCCGCGACCCACCGGAGAAGGGCGCGTCCGCGTCGTCCGGCCCGTCGGGGAAAGACGCGTCCGCATCCCCCGGCCCGCCCGGGGAAGGCAGGTCTCCGTCCGCGGTGTCGGCGGGGAAACCGTCCTCGGGGGCGTCGGGGAAGGGGAGGTCGTCATCCGGGGCGTCCGGGAAGGGCACGTCCTCACCCCACGGATCGTCCGGGAAAGGCACGTCGTCCCACGGATCGTCCGGCGGGGGCGCGTCCTCCGGCACGGGCCCCGGGGAGACGGGCCGGGCGGCGGGCTCCGGGCCCGGCCCGGAGCCCGCCCCGGCGAGAGCGGCCAGGGCGGACTCCACCAGGCTCGCGCCGTCGAGGACTGCGGCGTAACGGACGTCGTCGGGGGTGACCGGCCAGGTCGACTCCGCGGGCTCGGCCAGCAGCGGGTTGGCGGCGCCCTCCTCCGCCTCGGGCGCCCAGGCGGACACGCGCCCGCAGGTGTCGCGGATCTCCAGCAGGAAGTCGGACGGCTCCAGCGGCCGGGCCGCGCTGCCCCACCGGTAGCCGGAGGCGATCAGCAGGTAGTGGGCGCGGGTGACGGCGACGTACGCCAGGCGGCGCTCCTCCAGCAGGTCGCGGTCGCGGCAGCGCTCGTCGAAGTCGGCCAGCTCCTCCTTGGCCAACCCGGCCAGCACCGGCAGGTCGGAGGCGTCCCCGCGGAGCGGGTAGGGCAGCTTGCGCGGGTTCTCCGTCCATTTGGGGCTGGTGGTGGGGCGGGCGGGGAACATGGTGCCGACGGTGAGCGTGCCGGCCTTCGACAGCGCCTGCGACAGGCCGGGGACCACGACGACCGGCCACTCCAGGCCCTTGGAGGCGTGCACGGTCATCAGCTTCACGCTGTTGCTCTCGCCGACCCGCCCGGCGTCCAGGCCGTTCTCCTCCTCGTCGGCCGCCTTGAGGAACGCCAGGAACGCGCCCAGCGTCGGGTCCTCGGAGTCACCGGCGAACCGGGCGGCGGCGTCCAGGAAGGCGTCCAGGTCGGCGCGGGCGGCGAACGGGCCCACGGCCGCGCCCCGCGCCGCCACCTCGATGTCCAGGCCGAGCCTGCGCTCGATCTCCAGGATCAGGTCGGGGAGCGGCTGACCCGCGTGCGCGCGCAGCAGCCGCAGCTCCTGGGCCAGGGCGACCAGCCGCACCCGGGCCAGGGGCGAGAACAGGTCCTGCCACTCGGGGCGGTCGGACAGCTCGTCGAGGGCGTCGACCAGGCTGCCGCGCTCCTCGGCCAGGTCCGCGACCACCTGGTCCAGCGGGTCGGCGACCGGGGAGCCGCCCTCCCGGGTCTCCCGGTTGAGCTCGCGGGCCCGCTCCCCCAGCTCCTTGAGGTCGGCCGGGCCGATCCGCCAGCGGGGGCCGGAGAGCAGCCGCACCAGGGCGTCCCCGGCGCTCGGGTCGTAGATCACACGCAGGGTGGCGACGATGTCGGCGACCTCGGGCACGGTCAGCAGGCCGCCCAGGCCGACGACCTCGACGGGGATGCCGCGGGCCTCCAGCGCCCGGCGCAGCGCGGGGAACTGCGAGCGCTTGCGGGCCAGGATCGCCACGTCGTGGGGCTGCAACGCCTGCGGACCGCCCCAGGCGCTCTGCTTGGCCTTCCTGCGCTCGCCCTCGCCCCAGGGCATGCCGTCGGGCGCGCTCTCGGTGCCCAGCAGGGTGGCGATCCCGGCGGCGACCCATTCCGCCTCGTCGTCGGCGGTCTCGTGGAAGGCGCAGACCACCCGGCCGCGTCCGACCCGGTTGCCGCCGGGGACCAGGACCGGCACCTCCCTGGCCTCCATCCGCAGCGGGAGCTGGAGCCGGGCGGCCACGTCGAGCACGGCGTCGCCGTTGCGGAAGCTGACCGAGAGGCGGCGGACCGGGGCGGGCTCCCCGGAGGCGGTCCTGAAGTCGCGGGGGAAGCGGCTGAGGTTCCCCGCCGAGGCGCCCCGCCAGCCGTAGATGGACTGGCAGGGGTCGCCCACGGCCGTCACCGGGTGCCCCCCGCCGAACAGCGAGCGGAGCAGGACGAGCTGGGCGTGACTGGTGTCCTGGTACTCGTCGAGGAGGACGACGGCGAAACGCTCCCGCTCGATGGCGCCCACGTCGGGGTGCTTGGCGGCGATCCGGGCGGCCAGCGCCATCTGGTCGCCGTGGTCGATGACCTCGCGGGCGCGCTTGAGGCGTTCGTACGCCTCCACCAGGGGCAGCAGCTGCTCCCTGGCCCGCTGGGTGATCAGCGGTCTGCGCTGGTCCTTGACGGGCGTGCCGGGCAGCGCGGCGTACCGCTCGGCGAGCCAGGCGCCGACCTCGCGCACGTCCTGCGGGGTACGCAGGTGCTCGGCCAGCTCCCCGGCCAGCTCCAGCACCGCCCGGGTGACGGTGGCCGGGCCCCACTCGATCTGCTCCATCGGCCCGTCGTAGGCGCTGACCACGTGCCCGGCGAGCTGCCAGGCGACGGCCGGGCTGATCAGGCGCATGGTGGGTTCCAGCGCCTCGCGCAGGGCGTGGTCGGTGACCAGGCGGGCGGCGTAGGCGTGGTAGGTGGAGATGGTCGGCTCGCCCGCCAGCAGCTCGGCGGGGACCTGCCCGGCCTCGACGAGGCCGCCGAGGCGCTCGCGGACGCGCACGGACAGCTCCGCGGCGGCCTTCCGGGTGAAGGTCAGGCCGAGCACCTGTTCGGGGCGGACCAGGCCGTTGGCGACCAGCCAGACGACCCGCCCGGCCATGGTCTCGCTCTTGCCGGACCCGGCCCCGGCCATCACCACCATGGGTTCGAGACCGGCCTCGATCACCTCGGCCTGTTCCGGGGTCGGCGGCAGGATGCCCAGCTTGGCGGCGAGCTCGATCGGGTTCAGCACGGGGCGCCCCCGCGGCACACGACACGATTCAGCACGGGGCGCCCCCGCGGCACACGACACGGCTCAGCACAGGACACCCCACACGACACGGTTCAGCACCGGACGCCTCCACCGCACGCGACACGGCCCGACAACGGTACGCCCCGCGCGACACGGCCCGGCACCGGGCCCGGGGAGATCTGGTTCAGCACACCTGGTCTCCGTTCTTGCTGACCGGGCAGCTCGACCGGACCGCGCAGGTGCGGCATCCGTCGTTGACCTTGGCCTGGAAGAACGGCCCCGACATGCCGATCGCCACCGTGTCGACCATGTCGCGGGCCCAGCCGGGCTCGGGGTCCTCCGCCAGCGGGCGCTGCGCCTGCTCCTTGGCGCCCTTCTTGCCCGCCGCGTCACCCACCTGGACCAGCGCGGCGCCGCCGGGCTCGGTCATCCCGTGCCGTCTGAAGGCACCCAGGAGCGCGGCGAGCTGGTAGACGCCGAGCTGGGGGTGGCGGTCGAGGTCGGCGTCCTTGGGGCCGTTCTTGCCGGTCTTGATGTCGATGATCACGGCCCGGCCCTCGCCGTCGCGCTCGACCCGGTCGACCCGGCCCCTGATCTCCACACCCTCGGAGACCGTGGCGGTGAACGCCTCCTCCAGGCCGACCAGCTCGCGCGGGTTCTCCTGGTGCCAGCGGAGGAACTTGGAGATCATCTCCTCGGCGACCCTGCGCTGCTTGCGGTTGTACCAGACGCCGCCGAAGTCGAGCTCGTGCCAGACGTCGTCGAGGCGCTTGCCCAGGGTCTCCTCGGTGGGCATGCCGGTCGCGGCGAGCACGGCCAGGGCGTGGATGACCGTGCCGAGGCCGCGGGCCGCGTCGGTGCCGCCCGCGCCGACGGAGGTCTCCAGCAGCCAGCGCAGGCCGCACTTGCTGAAGCTCTCCACCGCCGAGGGGGAGATCCGCACGGTGTCGTCGGGCCAGCTCAGCGGGCGGTCGTCGGAGATGGGGGTGAGCGCGTACCACTCGTTGGGGTGGGCGCCGGGCACCCCGGCGGCGGCGAGCCTCGCCAGGTGCCCGGCCGCGGCCTTGCGGAGCGCGTCGGGCCTGGTGGTGTCGGAGACCGCCGAGCGCAGGTCGGCCACCAGGGCGGACATGCTCAACCAGCGGGAGCGCTCGTCGACGCCGGTCTCCTCGGCCGAGCCGGGCACCAGCTCGGTGAGGAAGCGCGAGGGCCGCTCGTCGGTGTCCTCGCCGCCCACGGCCGTGACGATGAGCCGTTTCCTGGCCCTGGTCGCCGCCACGTAGAACAGGCGGCGCTCCTCGGCCAGCAGCTGGGAGGCGAGCGCGGCGGAGACCGCCGCCGGGTTCTCGTGCTCGGAGCCCTCGGCCCTGGCCACCATGTCGTCGGTGCTCAGGACGGACCCGCGCAACCGCAGGTCCGGCCAGGCTCCCTCCTGGACCCCGGCGACGACCACCACGTCCCACTCCAGGCCCTTGGCGCGGTGCGCGGTGAGGATCTTGACGGTGTCGCCGTCGGGGGCCCGCTCGGCCAGGGAGTCGCCGGGGATCTCCTGGGCGACCAGGTCCGACACGAACACGTCCACGCCGGCGTGCGGCAGCCGGTCGACGAACCGGGCGGCGTGGTCGAACAGCGCCACCACGGCGTCGAGGTCGCGGTCGGCCATGCCGCCCCGGGCGCCGCCGGAGAGGCTGGCCCGGGTCCACTTCTCGGCCAGGCCCGTGGCCTGCCAGACGGTCCACAGCACGTCCTCGGCGGTACCGCCCTCCCGCACGGCCTCGGTGGCGGCGGCGATGAGACCGGCGAGCCGCTCGGCGGGCGCCGCCACGTGCGGCTCGACCCTGACCAGCTCCCGCGCGTCCTTCAGCGCCGCGACCAGCAGCTCGCCGGAGGAACGCGGCCGGGCGGCCTCGCGGTCCGCGGGCCGCTCGTCCACGTCGCGCTCGTCGGGGTGGGTCAGCGCCTCGTTCTCGGCGATGCGCAGGGCGCGGCGCAGGCGGCGTACCCCGATCATGTCGGTGCCGCCGAGGGCGCCGGTCAGCAGTTCCTCGGCCAGCCCCTCGTCGAGGAGCTCCGGGTGGAGCGCGACCTGGATGAGCCTGATCAGCGGCCGGACACCGGGCTCCTGGAACAGCGGCACCTCGCCGCCGCCGACCGTGACGGGCACCCCGGCGGTGACCAGGGTCCGGCGCAGCAGCGGCACCTGGCGCGTCGCCGAGCGCACCAGCACGGCCATGCGTGACCAGGGCACCCCGTCCAGCAGGTGCGCGCGGCGGAGGGTGTCGGCCACGAGCGCCGCCTCCTGCGTCGCCCCGTCGGCCACCAGCACCCGGACCTCGCCGGGCTCGGCGTCCGGCAGGGGACGCAGGTCGCGGTGGGCGGCGCCGCCGGGGACCGCGGGAAGCCTGGTGGTGACGCGGCGGGTGGCCCGGAGCAGCTCCGCACCGCTGCGGCGGCAGACGCGCAGCGCGACGATGGGCGCCTTCTCGCCGTTCACGTCGCGGAACCGGTCGGGGAAGCTCATGATCCCGCGGACGTCGGCGCCGCGGAAGCCGTAGATCGACTGGTCGGGGTCGCCGACCGCGACGAGGTCGCGGCCCTCCCCCGCGAGCTGCTGGAGCAGGAATTCCTGGGCGGGGTCGGTGTCCTGGTACTCGTCGACGAAGACGGCGTCGTACGCGGACCGCTCGCGGACGCGCACCTCGGGATCGGCCAGCAGGGCCCCGGCGGCGCGGATCAGCTCGGCGTAGTCGAGCACCGGTTCGAGGTCGAGGTCGAACCTGGCCTGGTAGCGGTCGGCGAACCGCCCGGCGGCCACCCAGTCGGCGCGACCGTGGCGGCGGCCCAGTTCGACCAGCTCCGGGCCGTCGAGGCCGCGCTCGGCGGCGCGTGCCAGGAAGTCGCGGAGCTCCTCGGCGAAGCCGCGCGTCTTGAGAGCCTCGTGCATGTCGCCCGGCCAATGCACGGCGCCGTCCTCCAGCTCGCCGTGGAGCAGGCGGCGGATCTCCAGGAGCTGCTCGGGGCCGGTCAGCAGGCGCGGCGGCGGCTCCCCGGCGAGCACCGCCTCGCGGCGGAGCAGCGCGTAGGCGTAGCTGTGGAAGGTGAGCGCGAGGGGGGTGCGGGTGGTGCGGCGCACCCGGGCGGTGATGCGCTCACGCAGTTCCTCGGCGGCCTTGCGGCTGAAGGTGAGGACGAGCACGCGCTCGGGGTCGACGCCGCGGCGCTCGATCCGGTCGACCACGCTCTCCACGATCGTGGTGGTCTTGCCGGTGCCGGGCCCGGCGAGGACGAGCAGCGGGCCGCTCTCGTGGGCCACTACGGCCCGCTGGTGCTCGTCCAGCTCAGGGGCAACGGCCCTCTCTGCACCCGTACGACGCACCAGCCGCCAACCCTGACCACTCACAACTCGTCATTCCACCAGATCCCGGGCGATGATCGTGCCGAGTCGGCGGGTACGGCATGGCGGAGCCGGCGCTCACCGGGCGGGCGGGCGGGTCCCGGTGCGGTCGGCGCGCGGCGCCGACCTGGGCCGGAGCCCCGGGCGGGGCCTGCGGTCACGGCACCCGCCCGGCGGCGGATCGCCTGCGGGACGACGGGAACCGGCCCGGGGGCCGGAACCCGGCGGGGTCTCCCGGATCTCTCGTGTCTCCCGGGGTCTCTCGGGGGTGTGGAACCCGATCGGGGGAAGGCGCGGATATCCCGTGGAAGGGGATGCCTCTCGGCGGACGTGGAACCCGGTCAGGGGACGAAGACGTGGTCGACGAGCCTGCGTGTCGCCTTGCCGTCGTCGCGGGGCGCGTAGGTGCGCTGGAAGCGCTCGTAGCGCTCGGCGTGGGCCGCGGCCACCTCGTCGATCGAGCGCAGGGCCTTGATGACCTCGGCGCCGGTGCTCAGCAGCGGGCCGGGGGCCTCGGCGGCCAGGTCGAGGTAGAGACCCCGCTTGGACGAGTAGCGCTGCAGGTCGTGGGTGAACAGCAGGATGGGCCGGCTGGTCACGGCGAAGTCGAACATGACGGACGAGTAGTCCGTGATCAGCACGTCGGCGATCAGCAGCAGATCCGCGATGTCCGGATAGGCCGTGACGTCACGCCCGAGGCCCGCGGGCACGTTCGGCGCCGCCTGCATCGAGTGGCCCCTGATCAGGAACTCGTGCCCGGGGCCGAGCACCCGGCGTGCCTCGGCGAGGTCGATCCGGATCGAGGCGTTCTTGCGGTCGTAGTCGCGGTAGGTCGGCGCGTAGAGCACCACCCGGGCGCCCCGCGCGATGCCGAGCCTCGCCCGTACCCTGGCCGCCGTCTCCTCGCGCTCGGGTGCCAGGAGCACGTCGTTACGCGGGTAGCCGCTCTCCAGGACCTCACCCCGGTAGCCGAAGGCCTTGCGCAGCACGGACGTCGCCCACGGGCTCTGGGAGAGCAGCAGGTCCCAGCCGCGCACCTCGACGGCCTGCCGGTGCCACGCCGGCGGCCTGGGGTCACGGGACATGTGCGGCAGGTCGTTGCCCATGCGCTTGAGCGGGGAGCCGTGCCAGGTCTGCACCACCATCTGGTCCTCGCGGGCCCGGAACCACTGCGGCAGGAAACCGTTGGTCACCACGTACCGGGAGCGGGCGAGCGCCGCGTAGTGCTCGCGGCTGCCCGCGCGGATCACGGTCGGCCTGACGTCCGGCCCGAAGCCGAGCTCCGCCGATCCCGGGGGCGTGAAGGCCCCGTCCTTGACCACCCAGATGTGCTCGCGGTCGTCGCCGCGCCGCACGCGCTCCTCGTAGACCGCGCGGACGTTGCCCTCGTACTGCCGCCCGTCGTAGGCGACGTAGACGGTCGTGTCGGTCAGCTCGCGGGTCCGCTCGGCGGGGTAGAAGCCGCGGCGCAGCGCGTACAGGCCGCCGGCGCCCTTCTCGTCGTCGGGCAGGTGCTCGGCGACGGACAGCACCGGCACGTCGAAGCGGGTGGAGATCAGGCGGTACTCCCGCCCGTCACGGATCTTGGTCTCCTCGTCGAGGGTGTCGAGCGCGGCGTGGTCGACGCGGACAGGAAGGATCTTCTTGGCCGGGTCGCGGACCGCCATGCTCCAGGTGCCGCTGCTCAGCGGGGCCGTGTCGCCGAAACGCGGCATCGCGGCGGGCGCGAACCGCACGGTGAAGCGCGAGCCCTCGCGCTCCAGGGGAACGGCGTGGATCATGCCGGCCCGGTGCTTGAGGGTCAGCTCGGCCGCCCCGCTCCCCGGGTAGGTGCCCTGGAGGGTGAGCGTGCCCTGGTCATCCCAGGCCACCGCGGTGATGATCGGGTGGATCCGGTGCGCGGAGACGCTCACGCGGTCGCGGCGGTCGCGCAGCACGGCGATCTCCCGGTCGTCGATGACCGTGCGGCTCTCCCGGGCCTTGCCGATCATGACGGAGGCCGCCGGGTCGCCCTTGGGCTCGATCCAGAGCCGGCCGCCGTCGCGCTCCTGGAGCAGGGACGACACGGCCAGCGGCACGACGACGGTGGTGCCGCCCTCGACGGGGGTGAAGTCCGCGGCGATCCGGTGGCCGTCCAGGCGGGCGTGGCCCCTGGTCGCCTCCTTGCCCGGCAGGAAGACCTCGACCAGCAGCCGCTCGCCGTCCAGCTGCACGCCGGTCAGCTCGGCCCGGGTGGGCTGGAGCACGACCTGCAGGGCGCGGTCGGAGGTCCAGACCGGACGGATCCACCAGCCCCTGCCGAGGTCCAGGCCCGCGGGCCGCTCGGTGCGGCCGACGGAGGGGCCGCGCAGCAGGCCGACGGCGCGGGCGCCCCGGCTCCAGATCACGATCTCGGCGCGCCAGGTGGTGGTGTCCTGCACGATCTCGCGACGGCGCAGCAGCCGCTTGCCGCCGCGCACGACGGCCCGCACGGCGGAGCGCCAGCGCAGCGGCCACGGGCCCAGCTCGGCGGTGAAGCCGGACCAGTCGTAGTTGCAGCCGACCTCCTGGGCCCCGTGGGTCGCCTCGGGGCGGAAGATCCGGCGGGTGCGCATCCGCACCGGGGGCAGCCAGCGGGGGCCGCGCAGCACCACGGTGGCGCGGTTGAAGCGGCGGCTGCGGACCGACAGCCCGGCCAGGTAGGCGTGGCCGGTGACGTGGAGCCGGCCGCCCGACCAGGAGATCTCGTCGATCTGGGTCACCGGGATGAGGTCGGCGCGGCGCAGGCGGTACAGGGGCTCGGGGATCTCGTCCTGGAGCGGCAGGTCCGCGTACCACCGCATGTTCTTACGGACCCGCCTGGACGGCTCTGCGGCGGCGGTCACGAGCTTCTGCAGCGCGTCGCCCTCGGCGAGCTCGTCGATCTCCCGCCGGTCGACGAGGTGGAAGGCGAGCCTGCGGGCGACCGGCAGGTCGCGCTTGACCCGCGGGTCGACGCCCGCGAGGTACGGCTTGACGAGCGTGAGGAACTCGCGGCGCCGGGCGGCACCCCGCTTGGTCGCGATGTCCAGCCGTGAGCCCAGCGGGCCGGCCAGCACGTCGGCGTCGAAGCGGCGGCGCTCCGCGGGTGTCAGCCCGTCGGCCAGGATCGCATCCATGATCGACTCAAGGGGCTCTCCTCGGTCGCAGAGATCCTGGACAGCCCGGAGCCGGTCGACGACGGGATCGCCGCTGGCTCGCGCGGGGGTGGCGCCGGTGGCCATGGGGGAGCACCGCCTTTCGGACAGAGCGCTGTCCTTGGCAATGGTAATGGGCCGCGACAGAGCCGGTTACGCCGTGATTTACGGTGTTCCGTCCCATCTGGCCGCACGCATGTCCACCCGGGCACCCCTGAGAGGAGTGTGCTCCCGCCGCCAGAATGTCAGACACCGCTGCTCGTGGCCAGGGGGCGGGGTGCCGTCGGCATGCACCACCCGCCACCAGGGCACGCCCCCGCCCCAGGTGGACATCACCCTGCCCACCTGGCGGGGCCCGCCCTCCTCCAGGTACTCGGCGATGTCGCCGTAGGACATCACCTTGCCCGGCGGGATGCGCTCGACCAGGTCGAGCACGCGCTCGGCATACGGGGCCGGGTGGCCTACCGGCTCCATACGGCCGGTCCGGCTGCGAGGATCTCGTCGAGCTTGCCGAACTCGTAGCTCGCCGAGCCGTTGAGCTGCTCGACGAGGCCGCCGCGGATCGCGTAGGACTCGCCGTCCTCGCCGACCAGCCTCGCCCCCAGCAGGGCGGAGATCCGGGCCAGCTGGGCCACCTGCCAGTCGGAGCCGGGCGCGCCGGACAGGGCGCCGTTCCAGACCGCGACGGCATGGACCGCGTCCCCGTGACGGGCTAGGACCTCGCCCGCCTCCTGCGACCCTCTGAACTCGAAGCCCGCCCGCCCCAGCACAGTCGCGAGTTCCGCGAAAGCGAGAGGCGCAGGGCGCTCCACGCGCAACTCGTACCCCATGGTGCGCGACCCTAGCGAACCTTCATGGTTTCCGGACCGGAAATACGGACACCAAGCCAGTTTCTCCCGAAGATTATCCAAAATGCGTTCGAATTGACGTCAAAACGCGCTTACCATCGCGGCCCGGCACGCCGGACCGGCTCCGGCGTCACCGGCGCGGCGCGCCCCGGGCGCCCGGAGCGCCGGTTGAGCATCACCACGGCCCCGGCGAAGGCCAGCAGCCCGGCGACGAGACCGGTCCCGTACAGCCAGAGTCTGGCAGGCTCCGGGCCGGGCCTGCGCGGTTCGGAGGACACGACGCCCTCACCGAAGTGCTTACCCTCGGGAACCGGCACCTCCACCGCGCCCGCCACGAGCTCGCCCGCCTTGGCGAGCGCCGCGTCGGCGTCGACGACGCCGAACCCCACGTGGTCGTCGTAGCCCGCCGCGGGGGCGAACCTGGCCGTGGAGGTGAGGGCCTGCGAGACCATTTGCGGCGAAATATCCGGATATTTCGCTTTTATGAGTGCGGCGACCCCCGACACCAGCGCGGCCGCCGAGCTGGTCCCCTCCGAGGAGCCGTACTTCCCCCCGGGCACGACCACGGGCACGCCCACCCCCGGAGCGGAGACCAGCACCGACAGGTTGTCGCTGCTGAACGGCGCCGGCATGCCCTGGGCGTCGACCGCGCCCACGCCGATGACCCCGGAGTAGCCGGCCGGGAAGTTCCAGAAGGAGGTGGCGTTCTCCAGGGCGTACGGGCTGTCGCCGTCGTTGCCCACGGCGGCGACGAGCACCACGCCCTTGGACAGGGCGTACGAGACCGCCTCGCGTTCGCTCTTGTGGGGCCCGTAGGCGCCCAGCGACATGCTGATGACCTTGGCCCCGTGGTTGGCCGCGTAGCGGATCGCGCGGGCCAGCGGGCTTTCCTCCTGCGAGCGCAGGTCCTCACCGGGCAGGGAGGACCCGTCCTGCGGCTCCTCCGCCACGATGAGCGGCAGCGACAGGATTGTGGCCTCGGGCGCCGTCCCCAGCAGGCCGCCCTCACCCCTGCCCGCCCCGGCGATGAGCGAGGCCATCGCCGTGCCGTGCCGGCCGGCGTCCGGCCGATCCCGGTCGAACTCGACCGGCCCCATGTCGGGCCCGGAGACCACCCGGCCGCGCAGCTCGGGGACCCGGTCGTCGACCCCGCTGTCGACCAGGGCCACGGTGACCCCCGCGCCCCTGGTGGTCTTCCACGCCTGCTCGACGTCGAGCATCTCCAGCACCCAGCGCTGGTCCTCGCGCACGTCCGCGGGGCCCGCCGGGGTGACCCGCACCCGGCTCTCCCCCGCCGGCACGGCGCCGGCGGGCGCGGCGACCGCCACCGGGGCCGCCAGGCAGCACGCGGCCAGCACCCCCGCCGCCCAGGACCGCCGCCGCCTCAGCACACGTTCCCCTGGGTGCACTGGGGGACCGCGCTGGGCTCGTCACCGAGGGCGCGGGCGATGCGCCCGGCGATCGCCTGGGCCGTCGGCCACAGCTCGCTGTGCAGGATCTCCTCCGGGGAGACCGACTCACGGGTGCGGCCGTCGGTGTAGCCGGCCGTGGAGAAGACGATGTAGGGACCCACCGCGACCCAGCCGTTGCGTTGTCGCTGCGCGGCTCCGAACAGCTCGGTCGCCGTGCCGGGGAAGGCCACCGGCCGCACGCCCACCCGGTCGTCCACCGCCAGCTGCGCGGAGGCGGCGACCCGCCGCTCCTCGTCACCGAGCACGGCGATGCCCACGGTGACGGCGAAGGTGGAGGTCTGGTCGACGTACGTGGCCCGCAGCAACGTGCGGCAGCCGTACTCGGCGAGCACCGAGCCGACCGCGGCGTCCGTGCCGGCCGCGCAGGGGGCCTCGGGGGCCACGCCGACCCGGCGGGCGTACTGCTGCACCCGGCCGAGGCCGATGTACTGGAGCTCGACGGGGAAGACCAGGTCGGCCGGCCAGGCGTGCCAGCGCCTGGCGATGTCGTCCTGGATGTAGCGGGCCTGCTCGGCGGGGGTCAGCGGGCGGGAGCCGGTCTCCCGCACCAGCCCGACCGTACCGGTCAGCACGTCGGTGGCGGCGATGGCCAGGATCGTGCCCATCAGGATCAGGAAGATCGTACGAAACCGGATGCCCTGCTCCAGGGCCGCCACCTCGGCGCGCCGGGCCGACCCGCGGTCACGGCCTCCGGCCGGCCAGGCGCGCACCCGGGCGCGTCTGATCGCGGTGCCGGGGGACGGTGCCCGCCGCACCCGACCGGCCCCCGCGCCGCGCACCCGGGAGCCTGACGGCGGCCAGCCCCCGCGAGCGCGTGGCGCCGGGGCTTCCAGACGCCGACCCGGCTCCTGGGACCGCCCTGGCTGCGACATACTTCCGATGCTACGTCGCGCGGCCCCCGCGCCCTATCGGCGGAGTGCGTTTCCGGGGTGACCCACCGTGCGAAACCACCGGCCCGCCCGGCGATGCCGCCGCCCCGCGCCCTCGCGCGGACCTGCGTGGCCCGGGGCGTGGCGCCCGGGGCGCGGGCGGGTCGCGGACGCGTACGAGATCGAGGGAGGGCGGGCGCGAGGGCGGCGGCGGAGGGGGAAGGCCGCGGCCGGGGGACGGACGGGGCGGGCACGCGGCGGCCCGGCCGCGGTCAGGAGGCGGCGACCGGGTAGGGGGCGGGCCGCGCGGCGGA